>DAOQNO010000385.1:0-1859 GCA_035332125.1 Elusimicrobiota bacterium
CTTTTCTTTGGGCGGCCAAAGAAAAGTAGGTTGCCGCCGGGCAACCCCCGGCGACGTTGACTCTCTTGACCCGACTAATCTAAAACTTAAGCCTTCGGCGTCGGCGCCGTGTAAACGTCGTCCCCGAAGCCGAGGATCGGCAGGAACACGATGGGCAACAGGATGAGCCCGATGGCGAACCCGACGCCCTTCTTAAACACGGCCGCCACTTTGAACTGGAGGACGGCGGTCATGACCATGTTGACCAGGGGGATGAGGAAGAACACCAGATACCAGCCCGGCCAGCCGACGATCTGGCAGAGGACGTAGAGGTTGTAGAAAGGCACGATGGCCTGCCAGCCCGGACGGCCCGCTTTTTCAAAGACCTTCCAAAACGCGACCAACACCAACGCGATCAACGCCAACGTGATGACCGAACCCATGAAGCTGTGACCCGATTCCATGCGTCCCCCTTGTGCGGAGTGTGGTTGTCCCGGGGCCCGAAGGCCGACGGTTATTTCTTCCCCATCCCTACTTTTTGCGCCTGCTGGAACAACTTGCCTTCGTGTTTGATTTCCGGCGCGATGATAATTTCGGTGAGCTGGAACTCCTTGATGTTGGTGGCGCCCACCGTGCCCATGCAGGTGCGGATGGCCCCCACGATGTTCTGCGTGCCGTCGTCCAGGGAGGCCGGCCCGTGCAGGATCTGCTTGAGCGTGCCCACCGTGCCCACCCGCACGCGGGTGCCGCGGGGCAGGTTGTGGTGCGGGGTCGCCATGCCCCAGTGGAAGCCCCGGCCGGGGGCTTCCTCGGCCCGGGCAAAAACGGACCCGACCATGACCGCGTCGGCGCCCGAGGCGAAGGCCTTGCAGACGTCGCCGCCGGTGCTCATGCCGCCGTCGGTGATGATGGACACGTAGCGGCCGGACTTCTTGTAGTAAAAGTCCCGGGCCGCGGCGCAGTCCACGGTCGCGGTCACCTGGGGAACGCCCAGGCCCAAAACGCCGCGGCTGGTGCAGGCCGCGCCGGGCCCCACGCCCACCAACAGGGCGGCGGCGCCGGTTTCCATAAGTTCCAAAGCGGCGGAATAGGTGACGACGTTGCCGATGATCACGGGGATTTTCAGCTTTTGGCAAAGTTTCGCCAAGTCCACCACGGGGCCCTTGGAGGACTTGAAACGGGCCGTGGTCACGGTGCCTTGAATGATGAAGAGGTCGGCGCCCGCGTCGGCGGCGATTTTCCCCACCCGCTCGGCGTTTTGGGGAATGGAGGACACGGCGCAGAGCACGCCGCCCTTCTTGATTTCCTTCACGCGCTGAGCGACGAGCTTATCTTTGACCGGCTCTTTGGAGTAAATGTCCTGGACCAGCTTGGTGGCCACTTCCGGCGTGGCTTCGGCGATTTTCTTGAAGAGCGGTTTTGGGTTTTCGTAGCGGGTTTGGACGCCGTCCAGGTTCAAGACGGCCAAGCCCCCCAGCCGTCCCATGGCGACGGCGAATTCCACGTCCACCACCCCGTCCATGGCGCTGGCCAAAATGGGGATGTCCAACTTCACGGGCCCCAGGCGCGTCGAAACGTCCGCGTCTTCGGGGTTGACCGTCACCGTGCCCGGCACCAACGCCACTTCGTCAAACCCGTAGGCCCGGCGGGCCTCCCTATCGCGACCGATGAAAAATGCCATGAACGACCTCCCTGAGAATTTCGAAAATTATTTGACGACCACGACGGAACACTGGCCGCCGAACCCGTCGCTTTCAAAAGCGTCGGCCCGGCCGTCGGTGGTCCAGACGGTGTTGTTGAGCAAAAATTTGTAGCGGTAGCGGCCCGGTTTGAGCGGCACCGTCAGTTCCCATTCGGCCCCCGGGCCCTGGCGCACGAGG
>DAOQNO010000386.1:0-1852 GCA_035332125.1 Elusimicrobiota bacterium
CCGTCCAGGCGTAAACCCATTGGGCGAGGGACCGGCGCTCCGAGCGGGCGGGGGTCGCCGGAATGGCGGCGGGCGACTCCGTCGGCGCCGCCCGAACCTTCTCCGCCGTGAAATCCGCGAGGGCCCGCGTCAAGGCTTCGCGCGCCGCCGCCGGGGCCTGTCCCACCAATACCCCGACGATCTCCAGGCGTTCGAATTCCGAAAGGCCGGTTTTGAATTCCAACATCGCGGTCAATAAATAATTCTGCACCAACCCGGGAATCCCCAGGGCCCGTTCCCGACGGACCAGGAATTCCACGACGTCGGCGGCGAAGGCGTCGGGCCAGGCGAGAACGTGTTCCCCGGGTCCCCGAACTTCCGCTTCGAACCAATGGACCCGTTGGGGATTGTAAAGGGCCGCCACGGCCTCGACGGCCTTCCGGATTTGTCCGATTTTGGACGGGGGCCAGCCCAACCCCGGCGCCTCGTCGTAAAAAGCCCGGGCGCGTGATTGGATCCCGCGCACCCGCGACGCCGCCACGACCACCGACCGGGTGTGATACCGGGCGAACACCTCGGGGCCGCGTTCCGGCAACCGTTGGTCAAAGGCGAAAAGTTCCTCGGGCGAAAAACCCCGGACAAACAGGGAGCGAAGCGTGACCGGGACCGGGGCGCTTCCGGGCGGGACGACCCAGGCGCCCGCCAACAGCGGTCCCTGGTCCAGAAAACGGGTGAGGTGTTGAAAGGTCTCGGGGAAAAGCCGTTCCAAATCGTACGCCACGTGAACCAACACCGCCCAGGCGAGGGCCCCGGGGATCGGACCGGCGAAGGCCAGGGGGAGGTAGGCGAAGAGCAACAGGCCGTAGTGACGCCGGAATTGTTCCACGGCCCATCGAAGGGCCGCGAAGGGCCCGGCGCGGTCGCGAAGGGCGGTGCGGTCCAGAAAACCGTGGAGCGCCGCAAAGATCCCCAACCCGAGGAACGACCCGCCGACCCCCCATTCGATCACGGCCCCGAGCAACAGCGGAATTTCGATCGTCAACCCCCACAGACCAAACCGCGGGGCCTGGGCGGCCAGCCAGGCGCCCGCCGCGGGCCCGAAGAGGATTCGGGGACCCTCGGCAAGGGCCCGGGCGGCCGACCGCGCCAGGGCGTAGAACACCGAGAGCGGCGTCCCCCCATCGGCCTCTTTCCGCGTGAGCCGGGCGATTTCCGCGGCGCCGCCGTAACGTCGGTCCATGACCCGGCGCACGCCCTCGCGAAGCGCCGGCGTGTCGAGGGTCGCCAGACGGTTGAAGAGCGGCACGATTTGGTCCAGATAGGGGGGGTCCTCGGACATCGGTTTCCCGAGAAACTCCCGGTGGAGGTCGCCCAGGGCCTTCCAGGAAGTCCGATCCGAGGAGATGTTCATAAGCAGGTAAACCAAATCGATCCGGGGGAGGGTTCCTTCGGCGATCCCGTTCAGGAGCGGGAAGGCGCTGTCCCGGCCGTAACCGTAGGCCGCCTCGGACAACAGGACGATTTCGTAGGTTTTGGCCTGAGCCGCCGCCAGGAAGGTCAACATGGCGTCCATTTCCCGATTCCATTGGGCGTCGCCGGCCAGGGTCATTCCATCGGGCAATTTGCCTCTTAATTGATAGAAAGCCCGAACGCCCGAGGCGATCATATCCAACTTGGAAGATTCGGCCGGCGTTCTAAAGAGTTCGTCCAAGTCCCGTCGGATCATCCGTTGAACCGCCGCCGCGAGGGCCGGGGCTTCGGTGAAGGGAGCGCCCACGGGCATCATGCTCGATACGACTTTTTCCGCCGCGCCTCGAAATCGTCCCGGCTCCGCCACCAATAGGCCCGCGGGCGGATTGAGAATTTCCGCAGG
>DAOQNO010000387.1:0-1848 GCA_035332125.1 Elusimicrobiota bacterium
CCTTCGGCGTGCCCGGAACCGATTTCATGTCCACGGCCGCGGCGGCCACGCTATCGGCCGCTTCCCCGCTCCGTTGGATCGACCCGTCCTTTGTCGCCGCGGCGTTGACGCTGATTATGCTTTCGGCCGCGTCGACCTGGGAGCCCCTTCGCGCGATTCTCGGCCGGTGGCCGGACCGTTTGGCGGCGGCCAAGGATACGATTTTGATGATGGCCACGAGCCGCGGGCCTCCGGGCGGCCGCGGCGGCCGAAACGGCGGGACCCCCGGCCCCCGCGTGCCCCCGCGGGAAAAAGCCGAGATCCTGTTCCGGATCGACGGGCAAATTGCCGTCGCGCGGAACGCGGGCGATTTTGAAACGCTACGCAAAGTTTCCAATTGGCTGAAAGCCCTTTCCTTGCGGGACGATCCCGATCTGGTGGCCGCCGCCCAGCGCTTGTCCGCCGCCCACGACAGCCGCCGCGAATACCACTGGCGGCGGATGATCGGTTCGGCCGAACCCGAGGGGACGGCCGTCGAAGCGTTGACGTCCGTGCTGTTGAGGCAAATCGACGGATTCCCGAACCGAACCATCGCCCCGGAGGTGGCCGCATCGGCGAGGGGGTTCGCGGAGGAGATTTTTAACCGGGATCCCCGAAGCGGCAGCGAATTGACGGATTGGATCCGCGCGGCCGCGAAGCCGCTGAACGTCGTGGCTCGAAACGCCGGGGGGGCCGTTCCCTTGGATCGGTGGATCGCTCCGGGGTCGTTGGAAGACATCGAGCCGGTCGTCCACCGTTCCGGCGTCGTTTTGGGACTTCAAAACCGTGTGGAAATTCCGCTGGCCGGGAATCGTCGCCTGCTGGTCACCGATGACGAGCAGCACGTCCTGACGTTCTGGTGGAAAATGAAAATGGAGGGCCGTTGGCCCGATCACCCGGTGTTCCTCCACGTGGACGATCACAACGACACGACTCCCTGGGCCGGGTCGGACGTGTCCATCCCGCCGACGGCCTCGGTGGCCGATGTCGTTTCGTTGACCGACAAAACCCGGGAGTCGGGTTTCCTCGTGCCCGCGTTTCGAACCGGCTTGATCGAATGGGGCGAGAGTTATTTCATGGGCCGGGGCTCGGGGTGGTTGCCCGCCCGCTACGCGGCGAAGGAACCCGGGAACCCGGCACGGACGTTCCCCGCGCGGTTGATCGACGCGAAGGACGTCGAAAATCTTCGCCCCAATGTTTTAAGCATCGACTTGGACGCTCTTCTGGGGTTCGGGCCCGAGGACGTGGACGCCTGGTTGACGCGGTTGGCCGATATGGCCGTCGACGCGCGCGTGATTACGATCGCCACCAGTCCCGGCTACATGGACGATGCCCGCCAAGCCGAAGTGGTCGGTTGGGCGCGGGATTTGGCGCGGCGGATTGAAGACCGGGACAAGGCCACAATCCCTTCACGTTCCGAGGGCGGCGCCACGTCCCCCGTCATACTCTTCGGGCTTTTCGTGGGGTCCCTGGTCACGATCGCCTTGACCCCCTGGATCGGACCTTGGCCGTCCTTCGCCGCCGGTTTGCTGTCCTCCGCGGCGGCGGTTTTCACCCTTGAAAATGTCCTGATCCTCCCCGGCGTTCGCCACGCCCCCTCCCGGGCGGCTTTGGGCGTTTTGCGGCGGGCGGTGGCCGTCGCCCAAACCATTCCCGACGACGAGCGGGCCCTGACCGAATTGAAAAAAGCCTTCGGAACCTTTAAAACCGCGATGAAAACCGCGGCCGATGGAATGCCGAACGCGGCGGCCTACCGCGCCTTCATGTGGACTTTTTCCGACGGTTTGGACGCGGTGGTTCGCGAAATTTTCCGCCGCACCGCGGTCCGTC
>DAOQNO010000388.1:0-1839 GCA_035332125.1 Elusimicrobiota bacterium
AGGGGAGGCGAAAATGGATTTTGAGCGGCGGGTCCGAGGGACCCCGACCGGCCGCCGGATGGAACCGGGAGCGGGCGAAGGGCCCGGCGCAGGCCGCCATCAGCAGCGCGGCCAGAACGACGTTAAAGGGACGGGGTGAAAACGCCTTTTTTGATGACAAACAGTGTGATGGTCCGGTTTCGGGTGTCTCCCTTTTCGTCAAAGGTCGTTTCGCCCAACACACCGGTGTAACGCAGGCCCCGCAAATATTCGATGATCTTCGCTTTGTCGGGACCGACTTTCTCCAGGGCTTCCAGGAGCATGTTCGTGATCTCGTAACCGTAGTGGTCGTAGGCTTTGATTTCCTGGCCCGGATATCGGAGTTTGTATTTGTCCACGAAGGCCTTGGCGGTGTCCAGCAACTCGGGCGGACGGCCCAGGTAGGTGACGTAGGCGCCTTCGGCCGCGGGCCCCGCCATGCGTACGAACTCCGGATCGAAACTGTTTTCCCCCGTCAAAAAGAGGGCGCCGATCCCGGCGTCCCGGGCCTGTCGGAGGATGAGCGCGCCTTCGGTGTAGGTGCCGCCGTAAAACAGGGCCGCGGGGTTTTCGGCTTTGATCCGCGTCATGAGGGCTTTGAAATCCTTGTCCCCGGTCTGGACGCCGTCGAAGGAGACCACGACGCCCCCCAGCGCCGCGAACCGCTTTTGCATCTCCTCGGCGATGCCCTGGCCGTAGGACGTTTTGTCGTGCACGACGGCCACGGTCTTTTTCTTGAGCGTCCGGTTTAGAAATTCCGCGGCGAAGGTGCCCTGAGCGTCGTCGGTGGTATTGGCCCGGAAAACGTTTTTCGGCCAGGGCCAGTTGGCCGAGAGCTGTTGGCGGGTCAATTCCGGGTTGGAGGAGCCCGGGCTGACCATCGGAAGTCCCGCCTGGGCGTACACCCGGGAGGCCGGGATGGAGCACCCCGAATTGAAATGGCCGATGACCGCCACGGTGTCCGGGTCCGAGACGACGCGGTTGGCCACGTTCACGGCCTCTTTGGGATCGGACCGGTCGTCGAAGGGAACCAAAACGACGGGGGATTTAAACCGTCCGGCGGTGGTGGCCTCCTCCAGGGCGAGGGTCGCCGACCGTTGAATGCCCTGGCCCACCGAGGCGATGTCGCCGGTCAGGGGCAGAGCCAAAGCGATTTTGATTTCCCGGGGCCCGCGCTGGCACGCGGCCACCCACGGCAAAGCCAATCCCAAAATCCACCATTTCGATTTCATCTTAAGCCCCCGGACGTTGATGGTCGCGCACGCGCAGCTGGCAGGCCGCCGCGGTGGTGAGCGCGGCGTAGAGAATCGTCGCCGCCATAAAATTGAGTGTTTGGGAACCCACCACGGAGCGGAAGGTCACCGCCCAGGCCCCGAACACGATCATGCCCAGCACCAGGGCGGCGGTGAAAATGGCCCAGGCCAGGACTTTGGACCGAAGCCCGGCGTTCACCAGACCCAGGGCGACCAGGCCCACCGGCAGATAGAGCGCGGCGTTGTTCAAATCGACGTCTTCCCCCCGGAAGACCCGGGCGGCCAAACCGCCCACCATCAAGGCCGCCCCGAGCGCCAGGGCGATATGCTCCACCCGGCGGATCACGATTTCAACTCGGCCCGCAGGGCATCGAGGTTCGCGGGAATGGATTTGGGCCGGGGCGAAACGGCCAGGGCCCGGTCGGGGTCCTTCAAGCCGTGGCCCGTCAGCACGCAGACGACGGTCCCCGCGGCCCGGGCGAATTCCGGGTTTCCCCGGGCGAATTTTTTGACGCCGGCCACGGACGCCGCGCTGGCCGGCTCGCAGTAAACGCCTTCGCCCGCCAGG
>DAOQNO010000389.1:0-1834 GCA_035332125.1 Elusimicrobiota bacterium
GTGCGCCCGACCCCGCCGTGACGCCTTTGGCGCCCGATGCCGCCCCCCACCCCGTGGCCCCGGCGGCGCTCACGCTTCCGGTTCCCCCGGCGGTCGAGGAGCCGGTCGAGGTCCCGGCCTCCGTGGTGGACGTCGAAGCCGAACCGCCGGTCCAGGCCGAAATTCCCGCTCCGCCCCCCGTCAGGAAATCCCGCGCCGAACGCCGGGAGGCGGCCCGGACCGAAACGCCCCCCGCGCCCCGGACCCGCGCTTACAGCCTGCTGGACGACAAGGCGACGGTCCAGGTCCTCTTTGACAAAAACGCCCGCGTCACGGCCACGCCGATCACCGCAGTGGGCGAGACGGCCCTCCGACTGGACTACGATTTCCAGCGCGGCGAGTGGGTGCAGGCTTTTCTGAACATTAAACAGGATCTCGGCAAATACACCCGGGTGCAATTCGCCTTCAACGGCGAGGGCGGCAACAACACGTTGGAATTTAAAATTGTCGACGCCGATGGCTCCAATTTCGGCGCCACCTGGACCCACCGCACGGGTCGCTCGGCCTGGACGGTGGTGGACGTGCCGTTGGCGGAGCTGGCCTATTTGTGGGGCGGCGACAATCGAATGGATTGGTCCCGCGTGCGGCAGATCTATTTCGCCGTGTCCCGGAAGAGCGGCGACGAAGGCGGAAAAGGCCGCGTGGTTATCCGCGGAGTGACGTTTTCTTGACCGTTTCCTCGGGGTTTCGCCGCCCGTGACGGACCGATTGTCCCGGGCGCTGGCCTCGATCGACGAAGCCAACGCGGCCGACCCCCGCCGCGCCGCCAACGGAAAACCCTTCGAAATCGACCACGCCGAACGCGTCACCGCCTGGCTGGAACGACTTCGACCGGAGCCCACCGATCTTCTTCGGCTGGCGGGGCGCGGCCAACACATTGAGCGGTGGACGGTCCCCCGGGAAAGTTACCCCGCGGGTCGCGCCGGCTACCTTCGCTGGCGGGAAGACCTGAAACAGTTTCACGCCCGGCGGGTCGGCGATTTGGCCGCGGAGGCGGGCTATTCCGCCGAGGAGATCGCCCGGGTGGAAGCGCTCATCACCAAACGGGCCCTGCGGAACGGCGACCCCGACGGCCATGCCTTGGAAGACGCCCTTTGCCTGGTGTTTTTGGAAACGCAATTTTTGGAATTGAAAAGCAAAACCCCGGACGATAAGATGCGGGACATCGTCCTTAAAACCTGGCGCAAAATGTCCCCCGCGGGCCACACGGCCGCGCTCACATTGCCCCTCGACCCCCAAGCCAAAACTTTCCTGGAGAAAACCCTTGCGACACCGTCATCCCCGTCGGTCTAACCGACCCCCGTCCAAACCCGCCGCTCCCGCGGCCCGAAGCCCCAAGCCCGCGAACGGCCCCGCGCCGTCCCACGGCGCGCCGGGCGAAATCGTCGAAGGCGTCCTTCAAAAAAAACCCCGCTTCGGCTTTGTGCTTTCCGAAAACCCCGCGCGGCCGGATTTGTTCGTCGCCGGTCCCAGTTTGCGTCTAGCCATGGACGGGGACCGCGTTCGCGCGCGGGTGACCCGGCCCGGGGTCCGTTCGGAAGGCGAAATTTTAGAAGTCCTCTCCCGCAAACGCTCCACCTTGGCCGGAGTGTTTCGCTCCACGCCCAAACCCTGCCTGGTGCCCGAAGAAGGCGGCGAACCCGTCCGCGTGGCCGACGTCGGCGGTTTGAAGCCCAAGGACGGCGACTTGTGCGTTCTCCGCGTGAGCCAATGGCCCGACGGCGAACACGAAGCGGCGGGCACGTTGATCGAAGTGATCGGCCGGCGGAACGACCCCGCCGCCGATTTGGCCTTT
>DAOQNO010000390.1:0-1832 GCA_035332125.1 Elusimicrobiota bacterium
GGGGGGGACTACCGCGGCGGGGTGATCGCTCCGGGGCCCGTGATGGCCGCCGAAGGTTTGGCCCGCCGCACCGCCAAGTTGCCGCACGTGGGCGTTTTTCGTCGGCCGGCCCGAGCGCTCGGCACCAACACCTTGGACAGCATCGCCGCCGGTCTTTATCACGGCTACGTGGGTCTGACCCGGGAAATTCTTCGACGCCTTCTCGCTGAAATGAAAGGCCGTCCGGCCATTCTCGCCACCGGCGGCCTCGCCCCCTTGATCGGGCCGGAAATCGGGGATATAAAGGAGATTGTTCCGGACTTGACCCTGGAAGGGCTTTGGTTGATTTGGCGATTGAATCAAGGAAAACACCGCGGCGCCTAAGGCCCGCGGCAACCCCGGGAGGGCACTATGCGAATGACGAGTTTTAAAGCGGTTCCGCTGGCGGCGATGCTTTTGGCCGCCGGAACGACGCTCCACGCCGCGAACGCCGGCTCCGACCTGTTCATCGACGCCGGGACTCTGGCCCACTGGTTCAGCGAGCAGCTGTCCAACGCGAGCGTTTTCAGCGCGGCGGGTTCCCTGCCGCGCCCCGGGGCCGTACACGATCTGCTGGGGGTTGAAGTCGGATTGTCCGGGGCGGTGACGTCGACGCCGCTGGACGTCGACGGATTCCACGGGCTGCCTTTGACCCGCTACGACGGAACGACGGTCGACCTGCCGAGCCGCCTGTTGATGCCGGTCCCGGTCGTCCACCTCAAAGTGGGGATTCCCGGGGGGTTCGACGTCGGAATGCGCTTCGGGTCGGCCAATTCCAACGAGAACACCAACGACGCGAAAAGCGAATTTAAAAACCAGGTGGTGGGGGTGGAAGTTCGTCGCCGGCTTCTGGGCGGCGGATTGACCGGGGTGGCCCTGCCCGACGTGGCGTTGGGTCTCTCCTACGACCGCTCGACCGGCAAGGTGGACCGCACCGAGGTCTACAACGGACCCCTCAACGGCGGCGGTTCGTTAAACGCCACGACCCATTGGAAATCCGAATGGAACACGTCGGCCCTCGCCCTTCGGGCCACGGCCTCCAAAACGCTTTTGATGTTCACCCCCTATCTGGGGGTGGGTTACGCGAAATACATGGGCGACACCGACACCTCCATCAACATCGCCGGCACCGTGTCGGATCCCGCGCCCACGGCCATCGATCAGACCTCCACGGCCACCGCCAAGCCCCGATCGGGGGAGGCGCAGGTGACGGGCGGCGTCGAGATCGCCTTTTTCCCGCTGGTTCATTTGAACGTGGGCGGCGTGGTGGGGCAGAAGGATTGGGGCGCCAACGTCGGTTTGGTCGTCGGTTTCCGTTAAGAGCTGATTTTTAAAGCCCCCCTCCCCGGTCCGGGGAGGGGGGCTTTTTTTATGGGGAAACCGCCCGACGGTCGAAAGGCCCGCTTAAGAGCGGGAGGGGGGCTTTCGGCGGAAGAGGTCGGTTTTTAGGTTGGCGACCCGGTCGAGGAACAGCAGTCCGTCCAGATGATCCATTTCGTGTTGAAGGGCGACGGCCTCGAATCCCTCGGCGTCGATGGCCACGGGGGCTCCCGCGCGATCGAGGGCTTCGATGCGCACGGCGGCCGAACGCCGGATGTCCGCCAGGAATTCCGGAATGGACAAGCAGCCTTCCCGAAACACCAGCTCCCCCTCCCGTTTCACGATTTTCGGATTGACGAGAACCAATAGTCCGTGCCCATGGACGGGCGGCTGCCCCTTTCGCGGGGGGTACCGGGTCACGTCCACCACCACCGCCCGAAGGAGGGAACCGATTTGAGGCGCGGCCAAACCCACGCCGGGCGAAGCATACAGGG
>DAOQNO010000391.1:0-1826 GCA_035332125.1 Elusimicrobiota bacterium
ATGGACGACCCCTTTGAAAGACGGCGACGAAGTGGCCCTTCTGCCCCCGGGAAACGCCCTGTGAGCGATTCCTTTCTCTGCCACGATCCCATCGACGTGGACACCCTGGAAGGCAACATCCGCCAAGGGGAGCCCGGCGCCGTGGTTTCTTTCCAGGGCGTCGTTCGTCGAGACCGAACGGCCCGCGGGGAAGTGGCGGGGCTGACCTACGAAGCCTTCGAGCCCCTGGCCGAGTCGGAAATGGCCGATATCCTGGAGGAACTTCGGGAACGGTGGCCCGGGGCCGACGCCCTGGCGCGCCACCGATTGGGCGACGTGCGCGTGGGGGAAACCGGAATGCTTTTGGTGGTCACCGCCCCTTCCAGTTCCGAGGCCTTCCAGGCCTGCCACTACGCCCTGGACCAAATGAAAACCCGGATCCCCTTGTGGAAAAAAGACCGCTATGCCGACGGATCGGGCGAATGGTCCACCCAACACCGCGAAACCATGTTGATTTCCGACAGCGTTCTGACCATTCCCCAAAGCTGATGGAGTGGATTTTTTCGACGGAACCCAAGGAATATCCTTGGTCGAAGGTGCAGGAGGGCGCGGCCCGTTGGGACGGCATTCGGGGTCCCGCGGCCCGGAAATATATGCGGGAGATTCAGGCCGGCGATCGAATTTGGGGTTATCACGCCTCGCCTCAGAAGGCGCTGGTGTGTTGGGCCGTGGCCGCCGCGCCCGCGTACCCCGATCCGGCGGCCCCCGACTGGCTGGCCATCGATCTGTGTTTTGACCGGTGGCTGCCGCGGCCCATCGCCCTGGCCGAATTGCGCGCCGACGCCCGACTGGCCGACATGCCTTTCCTGCGAATCCCGCGACTGTCGGTGGCTCCGGTCACGTCGGACCAGTCCAAACGACTTTTTTCGTTATGTCGAAATCCGGAGGATTCCCGTGCTCGAGATCGGTGACAAGGCCCCCGCTTTTACCGCCCTGGACCAGGACGGAAAGAAAATCTCCCTGTCGGACTTCAAGGGGAAGCAAGTGGTCCTCTATTTTTACCCCAAGGACATGACCCCGGGATGCACCGTGGAGGCCTGCGCTTTCCGCGACGGACACGGCGCTCTTCAAAAAGCCGGTGCCGTGGTCCTGGGGGTGAGCAAGGACCCGGTTCCGAGCCACAAGAAATTCTCCGACAAATTCTCCCTGCCCTTTTCGCTCCTGGCGGACGAGGATTTGAAAATCATGAAGGCCTACGGCGCCTGGGGGGAAAAGTCCCTGTACGGCCGGAAATTCATGGGCACCCTTCGGGTGACCTACATTATCAATTCGAACGGTAAAATAAAGGCGGTTTTTAAAAAAGTCAAACCCGCCGGACACGACCGGGAAATCCTGGACCTTTTGTGAGTGAAATAGGGCTGGACAAAAGGCCTACAATTTAGTAAGGTATTCTTATGCATCAGCGTTATTTCACGCTCGATGAAGCTCAAGAGCTCCTTCCCCAAATCCAGCCCCTGCTGGAGGAGGTGAAGGAATTAAAGCGCCGCGTGGACGCCCGCATCTCCACTTGGCGTCACAATCCCGCTTTTTCCATCGCCGATGAAGCCCTGGCCCGGGGCCAAGTGGAGTTTTTGATGGGGGAAATCAACGCTCGGCTGGAATCCGTTTGCCGCCACGGCTGCCTCCCCAAGGATTTGGACATGGGTTTGGTGGACTTCCCGTCCCGCCAATCCGACGGAACGGAAATTTACCTCTGCTGGCGCCTCGGGGAATCGGACATTTCCCATTGGCACCGGGTCACCGAAGGGTTTTCGGCCCGGCGCCCCCTTCCGTCCTCCATTCCCTTT
>DAOQNO010000392.1:0-1821 GCA_035332125.1 Elusimicrobiota bacterium
GAAAAAAACAAGTCCTGGTGCTACCAAACACCGGGACCGACGACCGACTCCGGAGGAATGGGATGAGCCTTAACGTGCTGATTGTCGACGACAGCGGGGTCATGCGCAAGATGATTCGCCAGGCGCTCGATCGCTCGGGGTTGTCCGTGGGGGGCGTTTACGAGGCGGCCAATGGGCGGGAGGCCCTGGATTTGCTGGAGCGGGAGCGGGTGGACGTGGCCCTGCTGGACCTGCACATGCCCGTGATGACCGGGGAGGAGTTGTACGAAGCCCTGCGGGCCTCCGCCCGTCACGCGGATCTTCCGGTCGTGTTCGTGTCCAGCGAGTCCAGCGCCGGGCGCATCCAGCACTTGATGGAAAAAGGCGCGGGGTTCGTGCACAAGCCTTGGTCCGCTGAAGATTTACGGGCGCAAATCGAATCCGTCACCGAGGCGCGCCGTGGGTGAAAGGGACGACGCTCTTTTCCGCGTGGCGGCGGAAACCGTCGAGTCCCTCGCCGGGCTTTTGCCCTGTCCCCGGGAATCGCCCGCGCAATCGGCGGCCCCCTGGGAGGCCGCGTTCCGGGTGACGTTTGAAGGCGCGGGCCGGGGCGAAATGCGGCTGACGTTCTTTGGGGGGGCGGGCGCGGCCGTCGCCGCCGGCATGATCGGGCGCCGGGAAGGCGCCGACGCCGCCGACGCCCTGGGGGAGCTGGCCAACATTGTTTGCGGTAATTTTTTGCCCTTCGTCTATGGCGCCGAGGCCCGATGCCGCCTGTCCCGACCGACGCCCGTCCAGCCCGGGGATCCGCCCGCCGGCGCGCCCGGAGCGGCCGCCCGCCTTCCCCTGGGTTCGGGGCGCCTCGACATCGAATTTCGGGAGGGCGGGCGTCCCTGAGGGGGCCCGCCGGTCGTGAGCCGCCTTCGCGTGGTCGCGGTCGACGACTCCGCCGTGCTTCGTCGGCTCCTGGTGGAAACGCTGGAGACCGATCCGGAGGTGTCGGTGGTCGCCGCGGCCCCCGACGGCGCGACCGGGTTGTCGTCGGTGATCGCCCAGAAACCCGACGTCGTGATTTTGGACATTGAAATGCCCGGGATGAACGGGCTGGAGGCGCTCAGGGAATTGCGCCGCCTTTTTCCCCGGCTGCCCATCGTCATGTATTCCCATTTGACCGACCGTGGCAGTCGATCGACCTTGGAAGCCCTGTGCCTGGGGGCCACGGATTACGTGCCCAAGCCGCCAGCGGGCCAAGGGCTGGAGGACGCCCGGCGCCATGTTCGAACGGTGCTTCTGCCCCGGCTCAAGGCGCTTCACGAGGAGGAACACCGGCGGCTGCGCGAGGCGCCCGTCGCCCGCGTCCCCCGGGCCGCCCGCGCGCGGGGCGGGGCGCGCGCCGTTCCGTTGGTTTTGGCCGTGGGCGCCTCCACGGGGGGGCCCAACGCGCTGGTTCGATTTTTGTCGGGCCTCGGGGGGGATTTCCCCCTGCCCACGGTGATCGCCCAACACATGCCGCCCCTCTTTACGCCGCTTTTGGCGGAGCGGCTTACCCGGGAAACCCCGGTGGTGGTCCGGGAGGGAGAACCCCGGAGCCCCCTTCGTCCGGGTCAAGCCTGGTTGGCGCCCGGCGACCGCCATTTGGTGGTTCAAAAAACCGCCGAGGGTCTGCGGGTGGACCTGTGGGACGGGCCGCCGGTGAATTCCTGCCGTCCCTCGGCCGATGTGCTGTTCAAGTCGGTGGCCGACGCCGCCGGCGATCGCGCCATCGTCGTGGTTTTGACGGGGATGGGGCAGGATGGTTTGGAGGGCGTTCGAGCGCTGCGGGAACGGGGCGCGGTGGTGTTG
>DAOQNO010000393.1:0-1820 GCA_035332125.1 Elusimicrobiota bacterium
ATCGCTCGACCTATCTGGCCGAGCTGGGCGCGCGCCTGTTTCGGAAAATTCCCCCGGGCCAACCCTGCGTCTCCCCGGTGAACGCCGTGTTGGCCGGGCGGCGCAACAACCCGCCCGCCCCCGAGATCGGCGCGCCGCCCCTGGCCGTGTACAATCCGATCCACTACCAGGAACTCCCCGAATTTTTCATGGATTTGATTTCGAGTCTCACGGGCAAATCCCCGTCCACCACGGGGTTCGGGTCCGAGGGCGCTTTGACCAAGGGGCCCTTCAACGCCCTGTGGCCCATCATCGATTTGAACAACGCCCTCGTGTCCTTCGTCTTGACGGGCCAGGCCGGTTTCACGACCGCGGCGGGGCACGTCGGCCCCCGCTACAAGGTGGACCACGACATCAGCCTGTTGGTGCCGGAGATCTGGTGCCGGTTGTCCGCCGAGGAGCGGTGCCCCCGGGAAATGATCCGCCAGGGCCAATTGGAAAAGGTGGAGGATTTTGATTTCGAGGGGCGGCGAATCCCGGCCAGCCGGCTGGGGTACCGCATCACCCAGAAATTCGCCCGGGCGTTTCTGGGTCGGATTTTCAACAACCCCAACGTCGTGTTTCCCGAAGACATGTTGAAACCGGAGCTGCAGGACCGCGGGGTGTTCGTGGAAGGGGTGGAGGCCATCGCCGCCGCCCATCAACGGGTCGCCCTGGACTATTTCGCCGACGGCAGCGTCGAGGCGGCCTGCCCGCCGCTGCGGGCGCTGTTGCACATCATGGCCCACGGGCATTTCGAAGGCAAAAACGTGACGGACCCGGCGATTCGCGGGTTGTTCACGGCGGAAAGCGTTTTGTCGAGCGAATGGTATCGCCGCCGGCTGGAAACCCAGGCGGAGCGGGACCGCGCCCTCTGGTCCCGCCACGTGGCGGCGCTGGAAGAGGCCTCCGCCGATCCCGTTCGGTCCGAGACCATCGGCCGGGCGGCCCTCCGGGACAAATTAAACCGAGCGCGGCAGGAGCTGAAGAAAGCGGGATCGCCCGACTACGTTGACGGACTTCGCGGGGGGTTGGGCGCCGATCCCTTCGGCGTCAAGACCCCGGAACCGCCCCGTCCGGCGGTCGCGGCCCGCTGAATCAGCGCATCAGAAGCAGGACCATGGCCTGGGTCGAGAGGACCCGGAGCAGCATGGTGAGCGGATACACCGTCGCGTAAGACAAGGCCGGCGCCTCCGACCCGAAGTGGGCGTTGGCGAAGGCCAGGGCGGGCGGGTCGGTCATGGCCCCGGCCAGCAACCCGCAGAGCGCCGTGTAGTTCGTTTTCAGAATTAAGCGCGCCACGATCCCCACCACCAACAGCGGCACCCCCGTGATCGCCGCCCCCCAGAGAACCCAACCCACCCCCGGACCGGACAGCAGCGTTTCCACGAATTTACCGCCGGATTTGACCCCCACGCACGCCAAAAAGAGGGAAATCCCCAATTCCCGGATCATGAAATTGGCCGAGATGGGCATGTGCCAGACCAGGCGGCCGATCCGCCCGAGCCGGGCCAACAGGATGGCCATGACCAAGGGACCGCCGGCCAGGCCCAGCCGCACCGGGGCCGGAAGGCCCGGGACCGCCAGCGGGAGGCTGCCGAGGACCACGCCCAGGGCGATGCCGACCAGGAGGGGGACGATCTGGGGATCGTTCAATTGTTTGGGCGAGTTGCCCAATTCCTCGGCGGCCTGGCGAAGGGCGTCTTCGCCATCGATTGCGACTGCAACCGAAAATCCTTCCAGGGCCAGGAGTCGTCGGAGAGGAGAACGAATCTGCTCATCGTCGTCAACGACGAGAATAT
>DAOQNO010000394.1:0-1820 GCA_035332125.1 Elusimicrobiota bacterium
CTCGCCGTCGTAATAACCACGGATCTTTCCCGCCCCGTCCACAAGGACAAACTTCGTTGAATGAACAAACCGTTCGGCGAGGGGGGCGTCGCGGTCTTCGGCGGCGCTGACTTTAAAACCGTTTTCGATCAGGGCGTAAACTTTCGCTTTCTCGCCCGTCAAAAAAAACCATCGGTTTTCCTGACCCACAAAATGCTTGGAATAGGCCCGCAACGATTTGGGATCGTCCCGCTCCGGATCGACGCTGATCGATACCAGACGGATTTCCCCGGGCAGCGCTCGTTGCAACCGCGCCATATTGCCGGACATTAAAAAACATGGCCCCTTGCACCGGGTCCAAATGAAATCGGCGATCCAAACCTGTCCCGACAAGTCCCCGGCCGACAGAGCGGATGTTTTCTCGCCGGTCACGGCGGTCAGCCGAAAATCACCGACCGTCCCCAACACCGGCAACTCCCGCGGTCCGGAGGCGCATCCGATCCCCCAGAGAGCCAGCAACATCGGCCCCCACGCATGGGCCTTGGGGCGGTTCGTCAATCGTTTCATGCTTTTAACCGCGTTTTATTTATCAATTGCGTCCGAATCAAATCTATGATCTGCGTCATGATTTTCATTTCCTTCATCGGGCATCGAAAATCCGCGTCCACCATCCGCTTTCGGCGCCCAGATACCGGAACAAAACGATTTTGCGTCCGTAATCGGTTTCCAAAAGGGCCGCTCGGTAATTCTCGGGAGTCAATTTTCCCACGCGCACTTTTCGTATTTCAAGGATTCTAAATTTTTTGATTTGCCCCTCGGCCAAATAGGTGGATTCAAAGCTTTTGCGGAGCACCTCCGCCGGAGCCGCTTTCGCGCCCAAAGGCACAATCGGGAAGGTACCGTTGCTCCACAACGGCTTCTGGGAGAGCTCGGCCACCAGGCGATCGACCGGATCCACTTTTTTCATGCCCACCAACACCAGACCGGCGACCCCCCACCAAACTCCGCGTGTCCGCAAACGACCCTCCCGCCTCTCAACCAAATGCAAGCACCGCGAGGCTTTTCGATTTTAACCATTTTTTAAACCCCGGCCTTAAAAAAAACCGCCGTTGGGGCGAGGGTCTCGTTCGAACGGCCGGGAACGCCGGTCCTTCCGCCTCCCGCGCCGTTAACCCTCTTTCGCGGGGAACTATTCCCGCCCTTCGGTGTCCTAGGTTCACCAAGGAGGTTTCCCATGACCAAGTTCGACAACCCATTGAAAGGCTTAAAGGTGGCGTCCCCCTGCCCCATGAACTGGGACGAAATGACCGGCGACGACCGGGTGCGCTTCTGTGCCCATTGCCGCTTAAACGTATTCAATTTGTCCGCGCTCAAGCGGGACGAGGCGATTAAGTTATTGAACGAGAAGGAAGGCCGGCTGTGCGTGCGTTTTTTTCGGCGGGAGGACGGAACGGTCATGACCCGGGACTGCCCGGTGGGCCTGGCGGCCCTCCGGCAAAAATTTCGGCGGTGGACCGCCCTGGCCTTTGCCGGGGCCACGGCCCTGCTCACGGCCTGGGGATTCTTTAAAAAAGGGTCCGTTTGTCCGTCGATGGGCCGCGCCACCGTTGGGGAACCGCTTCTCGGGAGACCCCTCGTGGGCAAACCGGTCGCGGCGACCCGGGCCGTCATGGGCGACGTGGCCGGGCCGCCCCCTCCGGAAAAAAAGTAAAAACCCGGGGTTACTTTTTCTCGGCCAGGGCCTTCAGGTTGGCCAGTCCCGTTTCAAAGGACCCGCCGACCATCTTGTCCATGTTGACGAACACGCACATCAAACGGCCCACAAAGTTGTTTTTCCCCCG
>DAOQNO010000395.1:0-1818 GCA_035332125.1 Elusimicrobiota bacterium
CTGTTCGCTCAATTGAAATCCGAATCCCCCGCGACCTTCGGCAAATCCGGGAAACGGGATCAACTGGGCCCCTTTCCCCTGGCCGTGGTGGTGGAAGGCGCCACCACCACTTACCGGACCCCGTCCCGGCCCATCCCGAACCTCCGCCTCGTGGTCCTGGGCACGTCCTTTTTCGCCAATCCCCAGGTGCCGAACCCCGAAGGCAACGCGCTCTCGATTCTGGCGCTGGCCCATTGGATGACCCAGGAAAGCAACTATCTCGCCATTCCGCCGAAAGACTCCCCCTTCCGGCCCCTGCGCCCGGTGTCCAACGGCCTTCGACGAACGGCCAAGGCGGCCGGTTATTTCCTGATCCCGGCATTGATCGTTTTGGCGGGATTCCTTCACTGGCGTCGACGTCAAATCCTTCGGGCGCGCGTCCAGAGGGCCCACGCCCGAACGGAGGCCCCCCGTGCCTAAATGGTTGCGCGGCTCGGCGATCCTCCTGGGCGTTCTCGCCTTGATTTACGCCGTCGCCCAGATCCCCCGACCGGAGGAGAAGTCTCCCCTGCCGGTGGTTCCCGAACGCCTGGAGAAGCTTGCCATTGCCCGGCCGCCCTTTTCCGCCACGTTCGAATACACCAACGACCACTGGCGCCTGCGCCAACCGCTGGATTTCCCCGCCGACGACGGGGCGGTGGCCTCCCTTTTGGCGGGTCTGCGGGGAATGACGGGCGGCGACGTCCTCACCCGGCGCGCGGAAAGCCACGGGCTCTACGACGTGACCGACGCGGCGGGGGTGCGGGTGAGCCTTTGGGCGCCCGGGGCCAAGGAACCCCTCGAATGGATTTTGGGCAAAACAAGCCCCGACGGGAACCACGCCTATCTTCGACTTCCAAAAAGCGACGCGGTTTTTCTCGTGGGCGGATGGACCCGGGAAGGCATCGAACCGAATTTGAACGCCTGGCGGGAGAAACGAATCCTAACGGCTTCCTCGGAGGAGATCGTCGAGGTTAAAGCGGAACCGCGGGGCGGGGCTTTCACGCTGTCCAAAGATTCCGACGGCTGGACGGTCAACGGACGCCCGGCCTTGGCGGAAAAAGTCACCGCGTTCCTGGAAGCCCTCCGGGAATTGACGGCGGACGACTTTATCGATCCTCCGTTGGCCGGCGCCCAATCGCCGCGATCCCCGACGCTTCGGCTCACCGTGCGCTACGCCTCGGGACGGTCCGAAACCCTTCGGGTCGGACCGGAAAACCCCAAAACGAAACGGGCGATCGTCCAACGGGACGGTTGCGAATCCCTCTTTTCCCTCTCCGCGTTCCATTTTTCCCCGGAACGCTTCCAATCCAAAACCTACCTGAAAAAATAAGCCGCCGCTGATTGAAAGCGCCGGCGTCCTTGGGAAATTCGATTCCCGGGGGAGAGGCGTTTTAGAGGGGGGTTTTGATTCCGCAGGCCCGAAGGGCGCACCAGGACCGTCGCGCCTCAAACAGCATGAACAATCCGGCCAAGGCCAAACCCACGGGAAGGGCGCCGGTGCTCCAGGTCCAGGGGCGCGGGAGAAGCGCCGCCGTGATCAACGCCAACGACAAAAAAATCCAACCCCCCCGGGCCCGGGCCCGCCGTCCCTTTTCATCGATGTTGGGGGTTAACATAGGCGAGTGCCTCCGGATGAATTCTGGCCGAGGTCAGCCAAGTTTTTGCGACTTGGGAACCGTTTGGCCGGCCATCTGCGCCAATATTTCCCGAAAGCCTTCCACGGCGTCCTCGAATTCCTCGGGTTTGACCTTGGGCGCGGCCGGGGGCGGGGCCTTGACCGGCGCCGGGGTCGCCGGG
>DAOQNO010000396.1:0-1803 GCA_035332125.1 Elusimicrobiota bacterium
GCATCACCAACGGGGCCAATCTGAAATGGTCCGCCGGGCTTTTCTGGGACTACCTGCAGGAGGTGGGCCACGAGAACGCCGACCGCCTTCGCCCCACGGCCGAGCAGGCGCGGGACGCCAAGCGGTTGGCCAAAGAGCGGTTTTTCACGGATTTGCTGGTTCACCCGCAGCACGTGGAAGAACAGTTTTACCGCCGCTTCCGCTATATTTTGAACGATCCCGCCAAGCGCGGGGAACCAACCCCCGCTCTGGACCCCACCCTGCTGGCCCAGCCCACGGTGGGCTTCGTTGGGCGTCTCGTGAACGAGAAGTTCAACATGGGCCGGGGCTGGACCACCCGGAACATTGAAGAGCTTGTTAAGGCCGGCTACAACGTGGTGTTGTTCGCCCCCATCCAACAGAAAAGCGATCCCACCAGCCCCAGCGCGGCCATGGCCCGGACGTTGGAGGCCCTCTCCGGCAATTTGGATCGGGAATGGCGGCCCGGGCACGGCCGATTGATCTACATCGACTCCCGGGATTCGGAATTGAAAAAATCCGCCCTGGCGTCCTTGGACATTTTGGTCCTTGATTCGGACAAAGACACCGAAGCCAACGGCTACACCGAGGTGGCCGCCTCCGCCTCGGGCGCCCTGGTGTTGGCGCCGCCCTTCCACAACGGCGAAGGCCTGATTCGAGGCCAGGGCGTGCCCATTAATTTCTCCCGGCCGGGTTACGGCAATACCTTGATCCCCCGAAACCAGAAGCCCGAATCCTACGTTGAGGTGTTAAGGGAAGCCCGGGACGTGTATGCCGAGCGCCCGCTGGATTTCGCGGCCCACCAGGCGACCTCCGTGCGCCTCAGCCGGGTGTTGGAAGCCCGACTGACCGCGGCCGCCTCGCTGCGGGATTTCAACTTAAGTTACGGCCTCCCCCTGGGGGTCTCCACGGACCCCGCCTGGTTCGCCGGCGTGAGCGTGGGGGAAAACCAGCCGGTGACCCTGGAGGCGCGCGTGCGGGTGCGCCCCGGCGTCGAAGCGAGTCATTTGGACGTGCGCGCCCGGTTGGGCGAAGTGCCCGCCGGACCCGCCTGGGGCGGTCAATGGTCGGGGGCGCGGGACATCTTCCTGGAGCCGGTTGGACCGGCCGAAACCGCGTCGGACGGGTCCGCGGTTCTCCGTTTTTCGAAATCCGTGGACCTTCCCCGCGGGGCCTATGAATTTGTGGTGGAATCCCGGGACCGACGGGAACCCGATTATTTGGTCCTTCAGGACGGAATCCATTGGGGGCAAAACAACCGCCTCGTCGTTGGGCCGTCCCCCCGGAGCGGCGCCCCCGCCGGTCTATTGCCCGTGTGGCGTCCGGTCCTCCAAAATTTACGGTACGCCGGCTGGTCGGACCGGACCATCGCCCGGGTTTTGGGCGTGGCCGAGGAGTTGTTTTTGATGGGCGCGGTGACCCTGGTGGGCCGCCTTCTGGAAATGACCTTCGGTCTGCCCGCCGGGGTGAGCTTGCTCTTGGCGGCCGGAACGGCCGTGGCCCTTTTCCCATTGGGCCACATCGGGGGCGTGCATTTCTTTGAACCGGGTGGCCGCCTGCGTTTGACTGAAACCACCGCCCAAGATATCACCAAACTGACGATTTTGGGGGCGGGTTTACGCGTCGCCCACCTTGGCCTGGTGTTGGGTCTGCCGTGGATGTTCACGGCCCTGGCCGGCGCCCCGGTCCTGGGGCCCCCGGGCGCGTTGATCGAATTGGCCGCGCAACTCCTGCCCTTTTTGGCGGTGCCCCTCCTCCACGGGCGCTACAACGCCAACCCGCCCC
>DAOQNO010000397.1:0-1800 GCA_035332125.1 Elusimicrobiota bacterium
CCAATCGGCCGCCGCGAAGAGGGGCGTGATGGAGGGAAGCGCCGGTTCGCCCTGACGGGGCAGGTCGACTTTGACAAAGAGTTCGGCGGTCGGGGCGTCGGTTTGCATGAAATGATAAACCAGCTCGAACCGGTTTTCCTTTAGATAGTCGACGGCCGTCAGGAAATTAAGAAAATCGAACCGCAAATCGTTTTTGAGGAAGGAAGCCACTTCGAAAATTTTGGTCGGCGGGACTTTGATCTGGGGTTCGTCCCCCCCCCGAACGAATTTGGGATCGGCGGACACCACGTCCTGGACGTCGGCAAACCGTTGGTGCAGCGTTTGAAGGAGGGCGGCTTTTTCCACGATCAGCTCACCTTGACCTTGAGGCCCGCCACATACATGTCGTCGATTTTCTTCTGAAGGGCCAAAATGGCGTTGTGCAGGGCTTCGGGACGGGGCGGGCAACCCGGAATGTAAACGTCCACGGGGATCACCCGGTCCACCCCTTTGACCACGGCGTAGGAATCGTAGTAAGGACCGCCGCAGTTGGCGCAGGCGCCCATGGAAATGACAAAGCGCGGTTCGGGCATCTGGTAATAAAGTTTTTCGATGGCGGGGGCCATTTTTTTGGTGACGGTGCCGGCGATGATCATGAGGTCGGCCTGACGGGGCGAAGGGCGGGGAATGACGCCGAACCGGTTGACGTCGAACCGCGTGGAATAGGCCGCCATCATTTCAATGGCGCAACAGGCCAAGCCGAAGGTCAACGGCCAAATGCTGGATTTGCGCGTCCAGTCCACAAACAGATCCACGGTGGTGAGAAGCAGTTCCCCGCCGGGGAGCTTGTGCGAAACGCCGGGTAGTTTTTCGAAAATCAGGCCGCCCACGTCGTCACTCCCATTTCAAGGCGCCTTTTTTCCAGGCGTACGCCAGCCCGAAAAAGAGGACGCCGACAAAAAGCATGACCGCCATAAATCCTTCAACGCCGAGGGCCCGAAACTGGACCGCCCAGGGAAAAACGAACAGGGCTTCGACGTCGAAGACGACGAAAAGCAAGGCAAAAACGTAAAAACGGATGTTCGGTGAAATCCAAGCCGATCCCACGGGTTCCATGCCGCACTCGTAGGCCGAGGTGTCTTTGGTGGTGCCGCGCTCGCGCACCAACCCCGCCGCCAGGAGAAGGACGGAGAAGAAAGTGAAGCCGATGATCGCGAACAGCAGAACTTGAAGGTATTGAAACGTCACGCGTCACTCCCAATGAACAACGACACGACGCCCCCCCACAGGGGGCGGACGGTCAGCGACCGAAAACCGCAGGTTTGGAAAATCGTTCGAAGTTCGTCCGCGGGGGGCAGAGCGTCGATCGAATCCGCCAAGTAATCCCCGGGCCAATGTTCGCCGAAAAACCAACGACCCAACGCCGGCAGGATGGTTCGATTATACAAACCATGGCCCCACCGTTGAAAGACCCCTTCGGGTCTCGTTAAATCCAAAAAGACCAAACGCCCGTCCGGGGTCAAGACGCGCCGGGCTTCCCGAAGGACGTTCGGGAGAACTCCGCCTTTGAACAAGTTCCGCATCACGTAGGCGGAAACCACGGCGTCAAACTCCCCCGACGGGAAAGGAAAGTTTTTTCCGTCCCCGAGCACCCACGCGCCGCCCGGCCACCGCCGCCGGGCCTCTTCCAACATGCCCGGGCTAACGTCCAAACCCACCGCCGACGCGCCCCGCTCGGCGGCGAGCGCCGCCAATTCCCCGGTGCCGGTGCCGACGTCCAGCACCCGCCGTCGGCCTTCTATTTCCGCGATCAACGATCGC
>DAOQNO010000398.1:0-1794 GCA_035332125.1 Elusimicrobiota bacterium
ACGATATCGGCGCCGCGGGCGAGCCCCACCCCCGCGAACCCCGCCCGGACCGTGTCCGCCGTGGTACGAACCGCGCCCCCCACGAGACCGTCGGCCCGTCCCCCGGCCAGGGCCATCGCGGACCAATAAAGCGGGTCTTCGACGAGACGGGCCGCTTCCTCGGCCGTGGTTCCTTTCGCTTTGCGTCGCTCAAAGAGCGCCTGGGCGAAAGCGGCCCGGTCGGCCGCGTTCGTCGAATCCAAAATTTCGATCCCGTCGAGGGACCAGCCCCCGTCCGCCGCCGCGGCGCGGACGGTCACCGGGTCCCCCACCAACACCGGCCGGGCAATCCCGACGCGCTTAAGAAAAATGGCCGCGGACAATACCCGCGGGTCCGTCGCCTCGGGCAGGAGAATCCGGCGCGACTTCGCGGTCGAACGTCGACGGAAATCTTCCCAAAAGGGCGAGGTTCCCGGCGATTTCTCGCCGTGTTTTTCAAGAATAACGCGGGGATGGATCGCTGTCAAGGGAAGTCCCCGGGCGCCGCCCGCGGGCCCCTTTAACCCCGTCCCGCCAACTTTTGGCGGATTTTGGGCACGAGCGCGGCGGGGACAAACCGCCCCACGTCGCCGCCCAATCGCACGATCTCTTTTAAAAGGGTGGAGGAGAGGTAGGTGTATTTCTCGTCGGGCATCAGGAACACGGTTTCGAGCTTGGGCGCCAAATGGCGGTTCATGAGGGCCATTTGAAATTCGTATTCAAAATCCGACAGGGCCCGCAGGCCCCGGGCCACGGCCACCGCCCGGCGCCGCCGACAATAATCCACGAGGAGACCCGAAAAAGTGTCCACGCTGACGGACCGGGATCGGATTTCCTTTTTCAAGGCGGCGGAAAGAAGGTCGACGCGTTCTTGAACGGTAAAAAGGGAATTTTTTGCGCTGTTTTGGGTGACCGCCACGATCACGTGATCAAAGATGTGGCGGGCCCGGTGGATGATGTCCAAATGACCGTTGGTGACGGGGTCGAAGCTGCCCGGATAAACGACGATGCGGCCCTGGTTGCTCACCCTTGAATTCTAAACCCAGAACCGCGGTGTGTCAACGACCTTACGCCGTCCGGCCGAAATTCATCTTCTCCCCGAACCGCGCGCCCAGGGCCCCCCGGAGACCCCGGTGCTCCGGACGCCGGAGATCGGGATCTTCTTCGATGGTTTGAAAGGCCGCCCGGCGGGCCGCTTCGACGATTTCCCCGTCGGACACCAGGTTCCCCGCCCGAAACACGGGAATCCCGTGCTGCGCTTCCCCCAGAAATTCCCCGGGGCCGCGAAGGCGCAGATCTTCCTCCGCCAACCGAAATCCGCTGGATTCCCGGCAAAGGAGGCGCAATCGAACGGCGGCCTCCGCGTCCTTCAACGGGGACACCAGGTGGCATTCGGAGGGATGGAGCCCCCGTCCAACCCGACCCCGCAGCTGATGAAGCTGCGCCAATCCAAACCGCTCGGCGTTTAAAATCACCATCACGGTGGCGTTGGGCACGTCCACGCCCACCTCGATCACCGGCGTGGCGCAGAGGATTTGGGTTTCCCCCCGGGCGAAGGCCTTCATGGCCGTTTCCTTTTCCCGGCTCTTGAGACGTCCGTGCAGGAGCCCCACGGACAGCCCCGGGAAAACATCGTCTTTGAGCCGCTTCCATCCGTCCAAAACCGCGCGAAGGTCGAGGCGCTCCGACATTTCCACCAGGGGAAACACGACGTAGGCTTGGCGCCCCCGGGCCACCGCCCGGCGCACCGCGTCCCAGGCCGCGGGCTCCGGCGAC
>DAOQNO010000399.1:0-1793 GCA_035332125.1 Elusimicrobiota bacterium
GCCAGTGGGGCATGCGTTCGCTCGCGGATAAAAGCATGAATTACGGGCAAATCCTCCGCTATTACTACCGGGGCGTTTCCATCGACGATTACCGTGAGTGACGGCCGGCCCGCCTTGTTTTCCGATTTTCCGGAGGTTCCCGAGGACCTCATCGCCCAATCCCCGTCCCTTCGGCGGGACGCGGCCCGCCTCCTGGTCCTGCGTCGGAAAGACGGCGGAATTGAACACCGGGTGTTTTCCGACGTGCCGGACTATTTTTCGCCCGGGGACGCGCTGGTGTTGAACGACGCCCGGGTCGTCCCGGCCCGGCTGGTCGCCCGAAAACCGACCGGCGGACGCGTGACCCTCCTGCTCTTGAAGCGTTTTCCGCCGGAGGCGGGCGGGGAACGTTGGACCTCCCTGGTGACGCCGAAACCCAAACCGGGGCTTCGCCTCGTCCTGTCCGACGGAACGGCCGCCGTCGTCCGGGGCCCGGCCGCCGACGGGGAGCACGAAATCCTTTTTGAACGTTCGATCGCCGCCGATTTGGAGCGGCTGGGCCGGCCGCCCCTCCCCCCCTACATCGCCGCGCCGCCCACCGCCGAGGCCGATCAACGGGACCGGGAGTACTACCAAACCGTGTACGCCGCCGACGCGCCGCCGCCCGAGGACGGCCGTCCCCACGCCCCCGGCGCGGTGGCGGCCCCCACGGCGGGCCTTCATTTTACCCCGGCGCTCTTGGACGCCCTTCGGGCCCGGGGGGTGCACGTTCTCTTTCTGACCCTCCGCGTCGGGTGGGGGACCTTCCGTCCCATCGCGGCCGATTACCGGGACCACCGAATGCTGCCGGAGGAGTTTGCCCTGCCGGAGGCCACGGCGGAGGTCGTGAACGAAACCCGTCGTCGAGGGTCCGCGGTTTGGGCCTGCGGCACCACGGCCGTTCGGGTCTTGGAGTCCCAGGCGGACGACGCGGGGCGGCTGCGCCCGGGGTCGGGGGAAACGGGCCTGTACATCACCCCCGGCCATCGATTCCGAATCGTCGACCGGCTTCTGACCAATTTTCACATGCCCCGGCATACCCCCCTTCTTTTGGCGGCGGCCTTCGCCGGCGTGGACCTCCTCGGCCATTCCTACCGCCAGGCCATCGAACGCCGTTACCGATTCATGTCCTACGGCGACGCCATGGCCATCCTTTAGCCCCATCCGTTCGTTTACATAAGATTTACAATTCCTCAAGGGGCTCTTAACCTCCCGGAATTATCATTGGGGTGTCCTTAGATCAGCGTAGGTCCCCCGGGAGGGACGCGTGCACCGATTAATCGCCTCCGATTGCCAATGCGATGCCTGCCGACAAAGGCGGGTGGCCTTTCTCTGGGTCCGGGAAAAACGCGGGGACCGACGGACCCGTCTCCCCCAGGCCGAAAACCCCAAAACCGTCCCCAAAACCGGCCGCCTTCGATGGTGGCTGAACCTTTTTCGATGCGGATAAAAGACCGAACTTTGTCCACCCTTCTTCGCCGCGGCGCCCGTCCCGTGATGGGCGGCGCCCTGGCGGCCGTTTATTTCCTGGTCAACGTCCCGGGCGTTTACGCCGTCGAATCCAGTTTCTGGTCCGACCGCCGGGAGCGCGTCGGCCGCCGCCGGGCGCCGGAAAATCAAACTTTGCTGGCCCAATTGCCGTCGGGGGTCCGGGGGTCCCTGGGCGATTCGGTTTTGCCGCCCGTGGCGGGCCGTTTGTCCGAAGAATCCCTGGGCGGCGCCGCGCGCCTTCCCGTAAAAACGCCGACAACGCCGGCCCTGGAGCGGGCCTTCGG
>DAOQNO010000400.1:0-1792 GCA_035332125.1 Elusimicrobiota bacterium
ACCCCCGGCGAATTCGATTTGCCGGGTGTGGGCCGGGGAGGCCCACGACGTTGATTTAACGATTGAAAATATCGATTCCAAGGTGTAGCGTTGTTGGATTGGTTTTGCCCGGCCCATTTAAATGGAAAAGGAGTCCCCATGAACAAACCCGGAAAAATGGCGATGTATGGGAGCGTGGCGTTGTTTCTCTTGTCTTGTTTCATGCCTTGTTTGTACATCGCCCGCCCCGAGGGCCCGGTTTCCTGGAACGGGTTTGAAATCCTACTGTTGAACGGCTGGATGGCGATCCTGGCCGTGATCAGCGTGGCCTGGTTGGCCAACCCGCTTTATTTCTTCGCCGGGGTTTGCGTATTGAACAGCCAGAAGGGCGGGAGTTCCCTGTCGTCGGGGCTCGGAATAATCGTCTCCTTGGCGGCCGTGTTGGTCGGGGGGACGTCTTTTTGGGTGAAGGGGGTTCCGATTCCCAAAAACGAGGGGGGCGGGACCCAAGGCCTGGTGGACCACTTCGGCGTCGGATTTTATGTTTGGATGGCGAGCCTTCTGTTGATGTTTCTGGCCGCTGTCCTCACCTACAACCAAAATCGAACGGCTGAAAAAGCCCTTTGATCGAAGGGTGAAAAAGGAAGGGCCGTCCCATTTTGGTATGAATCGAAAAACAGTCGGACACTTTCTTTCGAGGAAATAAAAATGAAACCGTCCATTTCACGAACATTGTTGTCTCTGGGGCTGGCCATGATTCTGCCGGCCTGCGCCATCGTCTCCACCGGCCACAAGGTCGACATCAACCAAGTCAATGAGTTTAAGGTGGGGGAGACCACGCCGGAGGAAGTGAAAACCGTTTTGGGCGAGCCGGAAAACGTGGCGCGGAACACCATCGACCACACGACGGTCTATTCCTACCAGTGGATTCGAAACGCCTTTTTGGGCATCGGCCTTCCGCCCTGGATCGTGGTGGGGCGGAAGAAGGACATGGGGTTTCAGCTGAACATCGCCTTTGCGGGGGACCTCTACCAGGGTTACACGCTCACGGAGCTCAACCAAAAACTCTTTGGACGGGAGAATTCCGGAACGGCCTCCGCCGGGGCCGCTCCCGCGGCCGCCGCCCTCCCGTCGGAGAAGTTGACGATGGAGTTTTCCCATCCGGAAAAAGTCCCCCTTCAGGGGTACGACGGGGACCTGATGGAACCCTTTCTCTCCCACGACAACCAATACCTGTTCTTCAACAACTCCAACGTTCCGGGGGAGAAGACCGACCTTTTCTACGCCCGGCGCACGCCCGACGGCGGGTTCCGGTTTGTGGGTCCGGTGAAGGGCGCCAACTTGCCCCCGCCCGTTTTGGACGGGGTGGCCAGCATGGACCGGAATCACCGGTTTTACTTCACCACCACGCGAGACTACGCGAACAGCTTTCTGACCATTTACAGCGGGAATTTCACGAAAGAAGTCCTGACGGACGTCGCCCCGGTCCTGGGGGATTTCTCCCGCGGGAAGCTCAGGTGGGTCACCATGGACGTGGAGGTGAGCGAAGACGGGAACACGATTTATTGCTCGGACGCCTATTTCCCCAGCCTGGAAAAGGGCGTGCCCGGCCTCTCGGACATCAAGATCGCCCGGAAGAGCCCCGATGGCCGATTCCTGCTTCTTCCCGACACCGACGCGATCCTGCGCAACGTCAACACGCCGGACCTGGAATACGCGCCCTCCATATCCCCCGACGAACGGGAGCTTTTTTTCACCCGGCTCCGCTTGAAGGACCTCCACACCACGATCCTGCGGGCGAAGCGGAAGAGCG
>DAOQNO010000401.1:0-1791 GCA_035332125.1 Elusimicrobiota bacterium
CCGCGAGCCGCTGATGCGTGGGGTTTTCCACGGTCCGGGTGGAGGCCTCCACCGAATCGGCGAGCATGACGATGGCCGTTTCCCGGGTCAGGGGCCGGGGACCCGGGTAGCGGTAAATGTCCTCGTCCACGTCCTCGGCACCCGCCCGTTCGATGGCCCGGCGGTAGAAATACTCGATGCGCGAGGTGCCGTGGTGCATGGTGATGAAATCCATAAGCGTGCGGTCCAGGTTGTGGCGCTGGGCGAGGGCCAACCCGTCCTTCACGTGGGATTGAATGACGATGCGGGACATGTTCGGCGGCAGGAGCTCGTGGGGGTTGCCCAGGGCGCCCTGGTTCTCCACGAAATATTCCGGTTTGGCCAACTTGCCGATGTCGTGAAAGTAGGCGCCCACCCGGCAAAGAAGCGCGTTGGCCCCGATGCGCTCCGCGGCCGCCTGGGCCAGGGACGCCATGATGAGCGAGTGATGGAACGTCCCGGGGGCCTCCAGGCTCAACCGCTTCAACAGCGGGTGATTGACGTCGGAAAGCTCCAGAAGACGGATGTTGGACAACCGGGAGAAAAACAATTCCATATAGGGCAGGAGCCCGAGGGTCAGAAGCGTGGAAAGGGCGCTGCCCACGCCCACCCATTTGATGGCGAATAGCGTCTGGGCCCGGGGCCAACGCTCCATCATCGCCAGCATCCCCACCGCGGCCGCCCCGCCCAGGGCCACCCAAAGGCCCGCCCGGGTGATGTCGCCCCGGGTGCGGACCCGCAGAGCCCGGGAAACGCCCGCCATACCGGCGAAACACACGACCAGGGAGGATTCCAGGGAAAACCCGTTGAGAATGCCGAACACGAGGCTCAGGACGACCGTGGAGATCACGGCCAGGCGCGGGTGAAGCAGGATGGCGGCCAGCAGCCCCGCCAACGGCAGCGGGAAGCCGAAGGGCGAAATCCAGGAAAAATGTTGCACCGCGTCGAACCACAACTCCATGCCCAGCACGCTGCCCACGATCAACACGCCCAGGAAAGCCACCGCGTCCTCGTCCTGGGCCAACTCGGGGTGGTCAAAACGGAGGTAAAGGCCGAACAGGGCGATCAAGGCCGTCGAAAGGATCAACACCGCCGCGGCCTGGGGCCACCCGGGGCCGATCTCCAGAAACAATACCGTCGACAACATGACCCACACGACCGCGCCCACGGCCCACACCGGCACGTGGATTTCCCGGTGCAGGAAAAGGGAGGACCGCGGCGCCGACAGGGGCCCGGACCGCTCCGTCCAACGCAGAAGACGCAGGAGGAGGGGACGAAGGGTGTGGCTGACGAATTGGGTGAACAGGTGGCTCATGGAATCGGAGCGCTTTAAACGGCCGGGGGCGGCGAACCGGGGGGCGGGGTCCGGCCCCGCTCGTCCCAGGCGTCAAAGGCCCGGATGATCTTCTTGACCAAGGGGTGCCGCACCACGTCCACTTCGGAGAAACGCACAAAATCGATGCCTTCGACGCCCCGAAGGACGTCCTGAATTTGGACGAGACCCGAGGTCAACTTTTTGTCCAAGTCGATCTGGGTCACGTCGCCGGTGATGACCATCCGCGACCCGTTTCCCATGCGGGTCAGGAACATTTTCATTTGCTCGGGGGTGGTGTTCTGGGCTTCGTCCAGAATCGCGAAGGCTTCGTCCAGGGTCCGGCCCCGCATGTAGGCCAGGGGAATGATTTCGATGGTTTCGTCCTCCCGCAGCTGGCGAAAACGGTCGGCGCCGACCATGTTGTGAAAGGCGTCGTAGAGGGGTTTCAGGTAGGGGTG
>DAOQNO010000402.1:0-1791 GCA_035332125.1 Elusimicrobiota bacterium
CCCGCCGATACTTCCTCCCCGGGGACCGCGGGGTCGCCTTGGGTGGTGGAATCGCCTTTGGACATCATCGCTTGCGCACCTCGTACCAGGTCGGGGCCGCGCTCCGCTGCCGGAGTCGCCAGGGCATCAACAAAAATTTGAAATGCTGCCACAACACGTTCACAAACCCGAATTCGTCGATCTTCCGGAGCGACGTCCGGATGTGAGCGTCGGCCACCCGGGCGAAACGTTTTTTAAGCCGCCGCCCCTCCTTCCGGAGGGCCAGCACGAAGAACCCGTCCTCGCCCACATACACCGTCTCCGGAAAGCCCCCGATCCGGTCGAAGGTGGCCCGGCCCGTGAACAGCACGCCGAACCCCACGCCGAAGAGCCGGGCTCCCCAATCGAAAACGGCGAACAACAAATCCGTGTTCCAACGGCTTTCTTCCGGCACGATGCGCACCCCGCCGCCCACGCAATCGCCCCGGGCCATCTCCTCGTCCACCCGGACCAGCAAATTGTCGGACACCCGGTTGTCGGCGTCGCAGGTGACAACGACTGTTCCCCGGGCGGCGCGGACGCCGGCGTTTCGGGAAGCGGCGATCTGCCGCTTCGATTCCGCCACGACCCGGGCCCCGGCCGCGCGGGCCACCTCCGCCGTGCGGTCGGTGGACCCGTTGTCCACGACGATGATTTCGGCCTCGACGCCCCGTTCGGCCTTTAATCGCGCCCGGGCCGCGTCCAGGGAAGCCAACAGGGGGCCTAAAAACTTTTCCTCGTTGTAGGCCGGCACCACGACCGAGAGGCGCGGCCCGACCGGGTCGATCAAAGGCCCGGCGGCGTCGGCGGCGTTTTGACCCAGGCGGTGGCTTCCTCGTAGGCCCGGGCGGCGGCCAACACCCGCTCTTCCTCGAAGGGGCGCCCCAGGAGCTGAAGGCCGATGGGCAGCCCGCCGGAAAAACCGCAGGGCAGGGACAAGCCCGGAATCCCCGCCAAATTGCAGGAAATCGTAAAAACGTCGGACAAATACATTTGAAGCGGGTCGTCGGACTTTTCCCCCGCCTTAAAAGCCGGCGTGGGGGCGGTCGGGGTGACGATCACGTCGACTTGTTGGAAGGCCTGGTCGAAATCGTTTTTAATCAAGGTGCGGACCTTTTGGGCCTTGAGGTAATAGGCGTCGTAATAACCCGAGGACAGGGCGTAGGTCCCGAGCATGATCCGCCGTTTGACTTCCGGGCCGAAGCCCTCGTCCCGGGAGAGCTCGTATTGCTCCAGCAAATTGGCGGCCTTGGCGGACCGGTGGCCGTAGCGCACGCCGTCGAAACGCGCCAGGTTGGCGCTGGCTTCGGAGGGCGCCAGGACGTAATAGACCGATAGGCCCGCGTCGGTGTGGGGCAGGGAGACTTCGCGCACCGTGGCCCCCAGGGACTCGAGGGTTTTGACGGCCTCCCGGACGGCCTTCTCCACCGCGGGGTCCATGCCGTCGATGAAATACTCCTTGGGCAGTCCGACGCGAAGGCCTTTGATGGAATCCGCCGATCGGGCCAGGTAATCGGGCACGGGACGCTGGACCGAGGTCGAGTCCCGGGGATCGTGGCCCGCCACCACGCCCAACAGCAACGCCGCGTCGGCCGTGTTCCAGGCGAAGGGGCCGATTTGGTCCAGGGAGGAGGCGAAAGCGACGAGGCCGAAACGGGAGACCCGGCCGTAGGTGGGCTTGAGGCCCACGATGCCGCAGAGGGCGGCGGGTTGCCGGATGGAGCCGCCCGTGTCGGACCCCAGGGCCAACGGCGCCAAACGGGCGGCCACGGC
>DAOQNO010000403.1:0-1789 GCA_035332125.1 Elusimicrobiota bacterium
CCCATCGCCGGGCGATCGCCACCGCCACGATCGTCAGCGCCACCAAGAAACCGAGGCGAATCCACGGGAAAGGCGTTTCGGGCGCCCCGGGGGTGGAAAGCCAATCCGCCTCGGCCGCCGCCAAAGCGGGGGACAGACCCGCCAGCGTGGCCCCCCCGAAGAATGCGCGCCGCAGGGACGGGGACACGAATTCAGGCCGCCGACGTCTTCGGCGCGGCCACCAACTCCACGACGCGCACGCCGAAATCTTCACCGACCGCAACGATCTCGCCCCGGGCGTAGAGGCGGTCGTTGACGAGGACGTCGATGGGTTCCCCGGCGCTTCGGGACAATTCGATGATGGACCCTGTCCCGAGCCGAAGCAAATCCCCCAGGGACATCCGGGTTTCGCCCAACAAAACGCTCACTTTAAGCGGCACATCCATCAGGGGGGCGATGTTCACCGCCAGGGGCTCCACCGGCCCGCTTTTGGGGACCTCGCCCAACTGCACCGGACGGGCCTCCGGGGCCGCCCCGGGGGCGGGATTTTCAGCGGGTTTCTCCGATTCCGTCACGACGCGCTCCTTCCGTTTCCGGCCAGAGCCAGCACCCGAACGGCCAGTCGCCCGTTGGACACGCCGGCTTTGGCGTGGAACAATGAAATTTCACCGATTTTAACGACGGCGCTCTGGTTCACGCTGCCCAGACGAACGACGTCGCCCACTTCCAAATCCGCCATGTCCCGCACCGGAATGTCCGATTCCACCAGACACACCCGGAGGGGAAGGGAAACGCCCTCCGCCCGCTGGCGGAGGACCGGTCGCATTTTGGGATCGGTCCAGAGCGCGTTGGACTCCCCCCGGGCCTTTTCCAGTTCACCGAGAAAAGGCCTCGCGAAGGACAGGGGCAAGGCCGCTTCGAGCCGCCCGGTGGTCTCCCCGATGGACCAATCAAATCCGGCCACCACGTGGGGCTCCCGGGCGGCGCTTGAAAAGTGCGCGTCCGCCCCGCCGATTTCGTCGGCGTTGAAGGCGCACTCGCCGAAGGCTTCCCACAGCGCGTTCCACTCGGTCAGAAAAAGGCGAAGCGGCCAAACCGCGGATCGCCGCTCGACGTCGGTCAAAGGCGCCCCGCCGGGACCGGACCGGCCCGGCCCCCCGAAGGACGCGTCGACGAAAGCCCGGGCCCCGTCCGCGGACAACCGCAAAAACCCGAATCCGTCTCCGGGCGTCAGGGCGAAGGGCAGGACGGCGGCCGACGCCCCCGCCGCGGATTGGCATTGGTCCCAGCCGATGGTGGCCAAATCCCGAAAGGTCACCCGCAGCGGGAGGCCCAATCGGTCGGGAAAGGTCGACGCGGTTTTGAGGGTGAATTCCTTGTGGATCCGCGCCAATTGCTCCCGGGTGGCCTTGACCAACCCGCCGCCCCGACGCGGATCAAAGCGCTGGACCCCCGACGATTCGGTCACTGGACCAGGAACTCCGTGAGATAGACGCTTTTGACGCCGGCGTTGTCGGGCACGAGCCGATTGAGGCGTTCCCGGATCGAATCTTTGAGCCGCTCCTTGCCCTCATCGGTGGCCACGTCCTGGGCGCGCACGTTCCCCAGGATCTCGATCAGGGAATCGTAGACTTGGTGGTCCAATTCCTTCAACCGGTCGATGGTGGCCGCGTCCTGCCCCTCCAGGGTGATGGACACCTTGGCAAACCGATGATCGGAGTCGCTGGCCAAATTCACGACCGTCGTTTTGAGCGGGTACGCCACGCCCGTTTCCGCGCCGTGGGCCGGGGCCGCCGTTTCGCCGTGGCCG
>DAOQNO010000404.1:0-1788 GCA_035332125.1 Elusimicrobiota bacterium
CCACCCCCGCTGGGCGACGCGGGCGCGGAAGATCACCGGAACCGCCGGTCAGTCATAACGGAATTGGAGATAGGCGGTGGTCACGCCGGCGCTGCCGCAGGTCAACAGGAGGTTCATCCCTTTTTTCAGGCGGCCTTCGGCCAGGGCCAGGGACAGCGCCAGGGGGATCGACGCCGACACGGTGTTCCCAAAACGCTCGTGGGTGCGGTACACCATGGACAGGGGCACGTTGAGGGCCTTGGCCACCAGCTTGGTGGAATAGTCGCTGACGTCGTGGCAAAAGTGCAGGTCGTAGATCTGGCCGTTCAGCCGGGGATCTTCCTTGAACTGTTCCGTCAGCTTCGTGATGGCGGCCGTGAGGAGCTCCCGGGACGCCGCGACGAACACCATGTTTTGTTGCGGGGTCCGGGGCGGATAATTGCCCGCGAAATCGTCCCGGTTCGGCAGGGGAATCTGGCAGAGATCGTAGGTGTTTTCCCAATTTTTCATGGAGAAATAGAAATTGTCCCGACGCCCGTCGTCCCGGACGATCGTCGCCGTGGCCGCTTCCCCGATGGTGTGGGCCGCGAACCGGAAATAAAGGTCTTTGGGCCGGCGCAGGGCGTGGTCGCCGCAATACTCTTCGTAATTCAGCTCGGCGTTCATGACCATGACGGTTTTGTGGGTGCCTTGATTGATGAAACTCTGGGCGATGGACATGCCCCGCACCCAGCTGGCGCAGGCGTCCAAGACGTCGAAACAGGTGGCGTTCGTCAATCCCAGAAGGCTTTTGAACAGATTGGCCGTGGCCGGTTCCAAGACCCCCCGGCCGACGCCGACGTAAATCAGCATGTCGACGTCCCCGGGGGCGAGGCCGGCCTTGTCGAGGGCTTCCCGGGCCGCCCGGCAGGCGATGGCCGACGCGGTTTCGCCCGGGGCTCGACGATAGCGGTAACGCGTGCCCGAAAGTTTAAAACCTTGTTGAAGTTTTTTCCGGAAGAGCCGGTGAAGGGGCCACCACATCCAATTCCGGCGGCAAAACGCCGCGATCTCTTGGTCGTTATCGACGCGCCGACCGGGAACCGCGTGCGCCACGCTCAGCAGTTTCATGATTTTAAGATCTCCCGAAGAAGAAAGAGCGCCGCGACCGACGGAAAACGGACGCGAGCGCCCTTGAAGTGTTGATCATTGTGCCCTATACTGTTTTGACATGCCAAACCTTTTTTGTCAAGAGGAACCATGGACGCCGCCGTTGTCGCCGAACCGCTGATCGAAGTCACAGAGGTTTCCAAAACCTACCTGGTCGGAACCGAAAAGGTCCACGCCCTTCAAGGGGTGACCCTACGGGTCAACGAAGGCGAATTCCTGGCGCTGGCCGGGCCCTCCGGCAGCGGCAAAACCACCCTGCTCAATCTGCTGGGGCTGGTGGAATCGCCCTCCGCCGGCCGCATCCGTTTGGACGACACGGTGGTCACCGACGTTTCGCCCCGGCGCCTGACGCGCCTGCGGGCCGAACGCCTGGGCTACGTTTTTCAAACGTTCAACCTGTTGCCGGTTCTCACGGTGGCCGAAAACATCGAATACCCCCTCTTTCTCCGGCGCGTGGGACGGCGGGACCGCTGGCGCCGGGTCAACGAAATGGCCCAGCGGGTGGGCCTCGGATCGTTTATGGATCACAAGCCGTCCCAACTGAGCGGCGGGCAGCGCCAACGCGTGGCCATCGCCCGGGCCCTGGTGGGTTCCCCGCGGGTCGTTTTGGCCGACGAACCCACGGCCAACCTGGACACCCACACCGGGGAGAAAATTTTG
>DAOQNO010000405.1:0-1782 GCA_035332125.1 Elusimicrobiota bacterium
CGGGTGAACGGCGGGAGGGGTCGGAACGCCGTTGGGCGAAGACGGTGTCTTGGGAGCGACCACCGGGGCGGGCCCCTTCAGGGGCGCCACCGGCTTCACCGGCGGGACCGCCGCCGGGCGCGGCGCAACGGGCGGAAGGGCGGCGTCCCGCTCTTGGACCTGCTTCATTTTTTTAGCGACAAAGGCCTGTTCTTCCGCGGTCAAATTGGTCAAATTTTCGAGGGCGTCGCTCAACCCCGTCAACATTTCGCTTAAATCGAACGACGCTTGGGGACCCACGGCCGGGTCCGAGGTCATGGCGATCAACTGGTTTTGAATGGCCAACCGTTCGGCCTGATTGGCGTCGACGACGAAAATCACCCACTGAAAAACGGCGTCGGAAATTTCCTGGGCGTCCTGGCACACGCGGGGGTTCGAGGCGACGATTTTATCCACGTCGGCTTTGGCGCCGCGGATTTTCAGGTTATACCGGTCCGCCCGGGAGGACAAGAGCATTTCCCAACGCTCAATCGACATTCAACGACTCTCCTCAGCCATCGCCATGGACGGGGCGCGTGGGCCTACATGTCCCCCAGGCGGAGGGTGTTCATTTTCACCAGCAAATCGTCCGGGTTCGTGGAGGCGTCCAGGGCTTCTTCTTTCGTGATTTTCCGCTCGTTGAACAAACGGATGATGTCTTGGTCGAAGGAATGCATTCCGTAATACTGGCCCTGTTCGATGGCCTTGTTCACTTCGGGAAATTTATCTTCCATCAAGAGTTTTCGAATCAAGGACGTCACCACGAGGATTTCCGTCGCGGGGAAACGATCCCGCCCGTCGGCCGATTCCAACAGCCGCTGGGCGACGATGCCCTTTAAAACGTTGGCGATGCGCGCTTTGGCGCCGGCCTGTTCGGCCGGGTGATAGGATTCCAACAGACGCCCCATGGTTTGGGCGGCGTCCATGGTGTGAATCGTTCCCAAAACGAGGTGGCCGGTTTCCGCGGCCGTGATGCCGGCCTGGATCGATTCGGCGTCCCGCATTTCCCCCAGGACCACCACGTCCGGGTCCTGGCGGAGCAAATGTTTGACGGCCGAGGCGAAGGACGGCGTGTCGTTGCCGACTTCGCGCTGCGCGATGGACGATTTCTCGTTGGCGTGGTAATACTCGATGGGGTCTTCGATGGTGATCATGTTGTAGGCGTAATTCTTGTTGATGTAGTCCACCATGGAGTTCAACGTCGTCGTTTTCCCCGCCCCGGTGATGCCCGCCACCAGGATCATGCCCCGGGTGTTCGTGCAGATCTTCTTCATGGTGTCGGTCGGCAGGTTCAGCTCTTCAAAGGTCTTGGCCTGGAGGGGAACGACGCGCAGGGACAAAGCCACGGATCCCTTTTGTCGGTAAATATTGACGCGGAAACGAGAGAGATCGGGCACGTGGTAAGACATGTCCAATTCGCTTTCCCGTTGAAAGGCTTTGCGTTGCTCCTCGCTCATCAGGAGGTTGGCCAATTCCTCGATATGTTCGGGGGCCATTTTGTTGAACCCGGACGACATCAGTCGGCCGTGCATACGAACCATCGGTGGCGTGCCCGCCTTGAAGTGAATGTCCGAAATGCCGCTTCGGATCATGGTTTGAAAGAGTTTATTGATGTCAACGGCCACCGAAGACCTCCTTGATGCGATTGGTCGTTCGCCGCGCGCAAGGGAATCGTTCCCCGACCCCCGATGTTCGCACGAAGCTCCTGTTACAATTCCGAAACGTTCATTTTATCACGGCCCCGGGTTTCCCACAACCGCCGAT
>DAOQNO010000406.1:0-1777 GCA_035332125.1 Elusimicrobiota bacterium
GCCTATCTTACCTACGGCGAACGCGAGCGGACGGCCCTGCGGGGCCGGTCGCCCAACACGCTTTACGTTTTGGCCCATCTCGACGGTCCGGCCTGCGCGGTGGAAATTCGGGGCGGAAGCCATTTCGTTTACGTTCACCGGGAAGTCGCCGGGCGCCAGGGGGGAACCTCGGTTCAACTGGCGCGCATCGCCCAGGCGACCGCCGCGTTCCTCGACCGGGAATTCCGGGGCGCCGACGGCCCCGTGCCGGCGGACCATTGCCGGAACCGTTGACGCTTTTCCGGCTCCGCCGATCCCTCCCCGTGGGCCCTTTAAAAAGAACTAGAATCCCTTTCATGCGGCGGTTCGTGTTTTTGATTCTGCTGGCCCTCCTTCCGACCTCCCTGCGGGCGGGACAAATTCATCTGCGATATTTCACCTTGGACGACGTTTCGCTCGTTTTCCTCGTTCAACTGGTGGCCCTCCACCCCAAAACCCATTCCGCGACGGTCGCCATCAAAAAAATGTGGTCCCGGAACAAAGGGCGGTCGGCCCCGCCGACTCTTCGCCCGTCCCGTTCCAACGATCCGGCCGACGCCACCCCCGGAGAAACGCGCGAGGTCGAAATCTACGAAGGGGTGGAGTGGAAAGACCCCCGCAAGCACGTGATCGAAGAGCATTATTGGGATCGCGACGACGCGCCTTCGCCGGGGGAATCGGCGTTCCTGTTTTTCCGCGGAACCGCGGCCGAGTGGGTGGCCTTCACCGCGGCGAAGGAGGCCAAACTCGACCGGTTCTTCGGGGAGGATCCGGCGGCCTGGGACACCTGGATCGATTCCAAAACCGACGACGAACGGGTCGCCCTCTACGCCGATCACGATTACCGCGCCGGCCTCCTGAAACGGTTTCGCGATCGCGCCGATCTTCCCGTGCGGTTTGTGATGACCCTGGAGGATTCGGACCTCAAGGGGGAACTCCTCAAGACGTTGCTCGCCGCCCGGACGCCCGACCAACGGGAAGCGTTGTTTCAAACAATTTTGGACGAACAGGCGTCCGCGGGGCCCGCCGCCCGGGCCGCGACCCTTCGGGCGTTGTATTTGTACGACGAAGATCTCTGGACCACCGCGCAAAAGATGAAGCTCTACCAAATTGAAGTCGACGACAAGGACTACCGGGAAAATCTGCATCGATTGGGTTACATCGTTCAGCGGGAACTGCGGGACGAAAAGAAGGAAAAAGGTTCGCTTTGGCCCTACGCCCGAATCATGGCCCTTTATTGGCGGATCCACTGTTACAACGACTTGGACGACGATTTGCCCCGAATTCTGGCGCGTTTGACGGCGAGCGAGCGAAAACAATTTTATCCGGAGGTCCTTCGCGCCGTGGCCGCGTCCCCCTGGCGGAGGGAGTACAAACCTTACAAGGCGGGATTGTTGAGGACCCTTTTAAAAGAAAACGATTTTCGGTCGGACCCGGCGCTCCTGTGGAAAATGGCCGAAATTGATTTTCGCGACGGCCAGGACGCGGAGACCTTTCGGGACTTGCTGGGCGCGATGCTCGACGTTGTCCCGGCTTCGGACGCTTCGGCCCGCGCCCGGGTGAAAGCCTGGGCCGACCGCTACCTGAGCGCTCCCGACCCCTTCCCGCTTTACGAACCCCTTAAAAGCCGCTACGCCGCCCGGTCCTGAATACGAATCCGCTCACCGGCCCCCGGGTTTTCCGCGTCGAGGTTCCCGGGCGGGGCCGCGCGCCTTTTTTTGTAAAAACGCCCGACGTCCCTTCCAAGCCAAAACGCACA
>DAOQNO010000407.1:0-1775 GCA_035332125.1 Elusimicrobiota bacterium
CCCTCGGGCCGCTCAGCGTCGCCACGTTGGGGGCCCTGCCCGCCTTGATCGTGGCGGTACGGGATCGTTGGGCCGACAAAAGCCGCAAACCGGCGGGGGAAATGATCGCGCGGAAAGCGGTGGAAGCCTGGGGGTTGGTTCGGGATGGGCGATCGCCGGCTTTGGAACATTTTCCGTTGGCGCCCGATCCATTACGCCAGGCGTGGGTGGGGTCCATGACCGCGGTGGGACGACTCCTGGGCGCCGCCGAATTGTCGGTGTCGCCCGCGGGCGCTCTGGCCGCCGAGGCGCGGCGGTTGGGACGGGACTTCGAAGGAATGGGACTCCTGGAATTGACGGGGATTCGCCTGTTCGCCTTTGAAGGCCTGGTGCCGGCCGTCCTTCACGGTCCGGGGGAACGGGAGCCTTTCACGATCTCGTTGCTCGATCGACGATCCGGTGCGCCGATCATTGGAATTCCAGCCGACGCCGTCGCCCAGTGGCGCGCGGAGGAGGGACTGCCGAACCGGACGCGCTACGGCGGGAACGCTTTGTTGACGACCGTTTTGCGGGAATCCGCCAAATTGGCGAAAGCGGACGCGGAGGAGCTGGACGCCGTGGGGTTGAGCCGGGAGGGGTTGGATTCCCTTTATCGACGCGGCCTTGGACCGACGGCGATCGCCGAGCTGCAGGCCAACCGTTACCGCGCTTTGACGTCTTCGCGCCAGGGGCAACGGCAGGAAAGACGTTCGGCGGCCAACGGGGCCGAGGCCGCCTTGGACGACCTGTTGCCGCCCACCGCCCTCGGTTGGACCCGATGGGTGACGCTGGATTCCGTACGTGAACTGACCGATCGGGAAAGGCGCGATCGCAAGGAACGGATCAACGGCCTCCTCATCGGCTTGAGCCGACAATGGGAAGTTCAAAACCCCTTTGCGTCGCGGAATCGCACCGATCTGTCCGCCCTGGTGGGCGCCGCCACCGAACATTGGTCCACCGACGTTTTTAAGGACCGATTGGAATCCGGGATCCTCGCCGATCTCGAGCACAACGATTTACGCGCCATGAACGCGGGGTTGGCAATGGAGATTCTTTCCCGGTTGCGCGCCGCCAACGAAGGGCGGTTTTTCGTTGAGGAAAGTCCCGGGGCCTTTTGGACCCGCACGTTTGGCGCCATGGGATTGTTGATCAAACTCGGGGGAGCGGTTTATCCGCCGTCCGCGGACGAAGGGGCCAATGATCGGTCGTCCCTGGTCGCCCGCCAAGATCTGTCCGTCCGGTTATTGATTGAAATGGCCGCCGAAGGTTTCCGGTACGACCGGCCGCCCACCCTGCGGGACTTGTCCGTTCTGGACGGGCTGAATTTGATGGCCGCAAGTTATACGCGGGCCAGCCGGGGAGCGGCGTCCCTCGCCCCCGCCGCCGACGAAGCGGCGCGCGCCTTGAGGCAAGGGAGAGACGTCCTGGTTCAGGTGTCCCGCGGCATGCTCGAAGGCGCGGTTTGGACCCCCTCGGAAAAGACCCAGATGGAGGTTTTGAGGGAATTGGACCGTCGATTGAGCGCCGACGGGGAAGCCGAGTGGAAAGGGTCGATCGTCCTTTTGTTGGACGAGGGCCTTCGGGGTTCTTACGTCGAGGTGCTTCGGCGTTTGGTGGAGAACGCCAATCGGGCGACGGGAAAGAAGGGGGACTTGGCTTTGGGTTTGGCCGCCGCGGGCCGGGGTCTCGTTTTGGAGGCCCTTCCCGGCACAACGCACCTGCGCCGGGGGGATAAAACGGTCATTCAGGGAGCGGAG
>DAOQNO010000408.1:0-1765 GCA_035332125.1 Elusimicrobiota bacterium
TTGGCGCCCGTTGTTGCGTCGCAGTTTCACGCGGCCGCCGCGTGGCCGCCCAAACCGACCGTCAAATCAAGGTAAATCCCGCCCGGCCGGACGTTCAACCCCGCCAAGGACTCCGCCATCAACACGGGCGTGTGGCGGACATTTTCGTTCAAGGAACTCCCCCCGTCCACCGGACGCGGGCCTACAAATCGATTTCGGCGGCGATTTTGGCGGCGCTCTTCTCCGCGTTGCGCCTATACTGTTCCCAACGCTCCGAGGACCAGAGTTCGATCCGCGATTCCATGCCGACCACCGTCACGTTGCGGGTGATGCCGGCGTAACGCCCCAACGATTCGGGGACCAAGAGGCGCCCCTGCCCATCCACGTCCGACAAGATCGCTCCCGAAATCAAAAGCCGCTTGAAGGCGCGCGCGTGCGCTTTGTTGGAAACGGGCAGCGCGTCGAGTTTCGACAGGAGTTTTTTCCATTCGGCCTCCGTGTAAAGGGACAAGCAACCCTCGAGTCCCCGCGTCAGCACAAACCGTCGAATGTTTTGGCGAAGCCGGGCCGGAAGGGCCAGGCGGCGCTTTTCGTCCAATCCGTGCCGGTATTCGCCGCCCAGAAACATTTGCCGCCCTCTCCACTATTCCACACATTGAGCCACAACTCACCACAATTCCCCACCGTTGGGACAACTATAAATACCGCGCGGAGTTTTGTCAAGCTTTTTTTATCGGCGAACGGACGGACGTCCACCGGAGCCCAAAAAAAGCTCCGGGTCGACGGATATTCGAGGAGGGAGGCGGTTAGCCGGCGCGGGGGTGGGCCCGCTCGTATACTTGACGGAGGCGCGCGGTGGTGACGTGGGTGTAGATTTGCGTGGTGGATAAATTCTTGTGCCCGAGCATTTCCTGCACGGACCGCAGATCGCAACCGCGGTCCAGCAGGTGCGTCGCGAAGGAATGGCGCAGGACGTGCGGATGCACCCGGCGCTCCACCGCGGCGCGGCGGGCCCAGGCGGCGACCAGCGTTCCGACGGACCGGGAACTCAACCGCCCTCCCCGCGCGTTCACGAACAACGGCGTGCCGCGAATCGCGGCCCGATCGCCCCAGGCCAACCCGCGTTCCCGGGCGTAGTCCCGCAGGGCCCCCAGGGCCCGTTCGCCCACCGGGACGACGCGTTCCCGCGACCCTTTGCCGAACACGCGGACGGTGCCGGCCCAAATGTCGACGTGCGTCGTGTCCAACCCCGTCAGCTCCGACCCCCGGAGACCGGAGGAATACAAAAGCTCGAGAATCGCCCGCCCCCGGGCCGGCGACGGGCCGTCCCAACGCAGGGCCAGAAGGCGCTCCATTTCCGGCGCGCTCAGAAACGCGGGGACCCGCCGTTCCCGTCGGGGCCGGGGGATCCCGTCCAGCGGATTGTCCCGAAGAACGCCGGTCGTTTTCAAATAGCGGAAAAAAGCGCCGAGGGCGTTGTATTTGCGGAGGAGGGTGGATCGGCGGTAGGGGCGCTCGCCCCAGGCGGCCAGAAACGGGCGCAGGCGGGCCCGGTCCCATCGGCCGACCGGGAGCCCCGGCCAATTCGAGCGCGCGTGCGCTTCCAAATCGGCCAAATCGGAACGGTAGGCCCGGAGCGTGGCCGGGGAGAGGCCCTTTTCTCCCCGAAGGTAAAGCCAGTACCGACGAAGGGCTTCGTCGATTCCCATCAGGCCGGCGGGGCCGCCGGAGCGACGGGCTTGATGTTGCGGCAACGGGGAAAACCCGAGCAGGCCAGGAACGGGCC
>DAOQNO010000409.1:0-1762 GCA_035332125.1 Elusimicrobiota bacterium
ACCATCTGCACTATCACTTTTTAGCGGGTCGTCGACTCGGCTGGCCGCCGGGTTAGCGGAACCAAAACCCCGCGGGGTTGTTAACGTGGGTACACCTTGGCCGGCCGATCCAGCGCCGGTGCAGGGGCTTTTTATTTTCATCGAATTCCATCCAAAACGGGAAGGGGGTGTCATCGTCCATGGTTTTTGTCAAAGTTCGAGACGGGGAGTCCATCGAAGAAGCTCTTCGTCGTTTCAAACGCGAATGCGAGCGCAACGGCATCATGCAGGAAATCAAGCGCCGCGAACACTACGAGCCCCCTTCCGTGAAACGCAAACGGAAACAGGCCGAAGCGCGGCGGAAAATGCGCCGACGCATGATGCGTCAAAACCGCGGCTAGCCCCTCCGGGCGGCCGTTCGTTTCCTTCTCCACACATCGCGACGCCGAGCCGCGCGTCCCGGGGGCGTCTCCCGGGGCCGCCGGCCGGATCGTCGGCCGAGGGCGCATGACATGGGCGTTTCCCGCGACACGTTGGACCGCATCAAATCCCGGCTGGACACCCTCGAAATCATCCGGGAGGCGGTCCCGAGCCTGAAACAATCGGGGCCTCGTTGGAAGGGCAACTGCCCCTTCCACAACGAGAAAACCCCGTCGTTCTTTTACATGCCGGACAAGGGCCTGTGGCACTGCTTCGGCGCCTGCAACGAAGGCGGCGACGTCTTCCGCTTCGTGATGAAAACCCAAAACATGCCCTTCCCCGAGGCCCTGCGGGAACTGGCGCGCCGCGCCGGTGTCCCCCTGGAATGGGACCGGGGCGACGACGCCTCCTCCCGCCGCGCCAAGGAGCGGGACGAACTGCTGGGGTTGTTGGAAGAATCGGCCAAGTTCTACGCCGACGCCTTGAAGACCCAGGCCGACGCGGAACCGGCCCGGCGCCATCTGGCCGAGCGGGGCATCCGCCGGGAGACCATCGACGCTTTCGCCCTGGGGTTCGCCCCCCGGCGGGACAGTTTTCTGGACCGGGCCTTGAAAAAGGGCACCGCCATCGAACCGCTCCTGAAGGTGGGGTTGGCGGCCCGGTCCGACCGGACGGGGCGCTACCACGATCCCCTGGGCGGGCGACTGATCTTTCCGATCCGTGATCCGTATGGTCAGGTGGTGGCCTTCGGCGGCCGGACGCTGGAGGAAGAGGGCGGCCCCAAGTATTTGAACTCGCCGGAATCCCCGGTCTACACCAAGGGCCGCCAGCTCTACGGGCTGTACGAAGGCCGTACGACGTTGCGGGAGAAGGCCCAGGCCATCGTCGTGGAAGGCTACATGGACGTGGTGGGGCTTCACCAGGCGGGGTTCGCCACGGCCGTGGCGCCCCTGGGAACGGCCCTGACGTCGGACCAGGCGAAGCTGCTTCGCCGCTACGCCCAGGAAGCGATTTTGCTCTTTGATCCGGACCCCGCCGGGCAGCGGGCCAGCTGGCGGAGCGCCGAGGTGTTTTTGAAGGACGACGTGTTCGTCCGGGTGGCTCAGGTGCCCGGGGGCCTCGACCCCGACGATTACGTCAAGGCCCACGGCGCCGAGGCCCTGGAAAAGATTTTGGCGGCGTCCCAGGACGTGGTGGATTTTTGGCTGGACCTGCTGGCCCCGGCCCTGGAAAATTTCAGCGATCTGCACGGCCGCCTTCGCCGGGCGGAGGAACTGCTCCGGTTCGTGGCCGGGGTGCCGAACGCGGTCCTGCGGGACGAATGGGTGAAGCGCGCGGCCCAGCGGCTGCGCCTGGACCCCGG
>DAOQNO010000410.1:0-1761 GCA_035332125.1 Elusimicrobiota bacterium
CTGGGCCCTGGCCCGCGCCGCCCGACGGCGGGGCGCCCGGGTGACGCTGGTGCACGGGCCCACCGGAAGGCCCGCCCCCCGGGGCGTCCGCGCGGTCCCCGTAACCTCCGCCCGGGAAATGCTCGCGGCCACGCTTCGGGCCGCCCGCGGGGCGGACGCCGTGGTGGGCGCCGCCGCCGTGGCCGACTGGCGGCCGGCCGTCCTTCAAAAATCGAAAATAAAAAAAAGCGGTCGCCCCCCGACGATCCGCCTCGTGGCCAACCCCGACATTTTAAAAACACTTTCCAAAAACCGCCGGGGCGTCCGTCCCCGCCTGGCGGGCTTCGCCCTGGAAACGGATCGCTTGCTGGACAACGCCCGGAAGAAAATGACCGAGAAAAAATTGGACCTCATCGTCGCCAACGGCCCCGAAGCCCTGGGCGCCGACCGAACCGACGCTTGGATTCTCTCCGCCACCGGCTGGGCCCTGCGCCACCGCGGCACGAAGGACGCCCTGGCCGGACGATTGTTGGACGCCCTGGGAAACCGCCCGTGAGCGACGATCCCCGTCGGGACCTCGCCGGGGTGGCCGGCGAGTTGAAGCGCCACTTGAAAGAGCGGCCCGCGGCGACCCTGCGGTCCCGGAAAAAATCGGCGCCCCGGGCGAAACAGACCCCGCCGCCCGCGACGATCCCGACGGCCGTCCCGACGAAGACCCCGGCCACCCCGGCGGCCGAGGTGGCGTCTTGGGATTGGCTGTCCGACCCGATCCCGGCGGAAAAAAAACTGCAAAGACTGCGGGAGTTGATCGGGGATTGCCGGCGATGCCCCCTGGGCGCGCCGCGCATTCAATTGGCATTTGGCGTGGGAAACCCCGAGGCCCGGGTGCTCTTCATCGGCGAAGGCCCCGGCTACGCGGAGGACCGGAAGGGCGAGCCCTTCGTGGGCCCGGCGGGGCAATTGCTGGACAAAATTTTGGCCGCCACCGAACTCTCCCGCCAGGCGGTGACGCCCGCTTGGAAATGGGTTTACATCGCCAACATGGTCAAGTGCCACCCCATGATCGACCCCACGGACAACACGAAGCGCGGCAACGACCGCCCGCCGACGCCGGAGGAAATGGCCGTCTGCTCCCCCTTTCTCATGGCCCAGATCCGCATTGTCCGGCCCCTGTTCATCGTCGCCCTGGGGGCCACGGCGGGCAAGGCCCTTCTTCGGACCGAGGAGGGGATTTCGAAATTCCGCGGCCGCTGGTTCGATTATTCGCCCGACGGGGACCCCGCGCTCAAGATCCGCCTGTTGCCGACCTACCACCCCGCCGCGCTCCTCCGGAACCCCGCCCTTAAAAAGGACGTTTGGGAGGACATGAAAAACCTCAAGGCCGAGCTGGAAAAAGCCGCCGCTCGGTAATATGGCCGAACCGTTTTTGGCGGAGGTCGTTTTTCCCCTGCCGCTTCGGCGGGCCTTCGATTACCGGGTGCCCCCGACCCTCGACGCGGCGATTCGCCCCGGCCACCGGGTGTGGGCGCCTTTCGGCGCCCGGGGGCGAAAAATGGGCATCGTCGTGCGCCGGCATCCCGCCGAGGGCGCCGTCCGATCGTTGGACTCCCTCAAAACCATCGACGCCCCCGTCGAAAGCGACGTGGCCCTCCCCGAGCGGGAGATCGCCCTGGCCCGCTGGATGGCCGACCGCTATTGGTGCTCCCTCGGCGAAGCCGCCTTCACCGTTTCGGCCCTGGGCCGGAAACTCCCCCCCAAACGCCCCGTTCCGCCCCGGACCCC
>DAOQNO010000411.1:0-1754 GCA_035332125.1 Elusimicrobiota bacterium
GCCCAAGAATGAAATAAGGCTCAAGGCGCTCCAAATCACCACCGCCAGGGAGGGACGATTGCCCGCCGTTTCATCGGGGGGCCAGTTGTTGGTGTAGGTGTGGTTTTTGCCCGGACGGGGGGTTGCCGCAGCCCAGGCGGACCAGGTGAAAAACGCGGCCAGGGTCCGAAGATCCTCGTCGCTCGAAATGTAGTTGGTCGGAAGCGGGCGGGTTTTGTCGGCGTCCTTGAGGGTGAATCGTAGGTGGTCCACTCGTCGGCCGAAGGCCGTCGCGAAGGCCGGCGTCACTGAAACATTGTTGGTCGCGGGGTCGTAGCGGTTGTTTTTTAACTCCGCCACCACGCGCGACGCGATGGACGCCCGGTCGGATTCGGGCAGGTCGGCGTAGGCCGATCCGCCGCGTTCGGCGGCGTAGATCTCCCGCAGGTCCTCGGCGAGTCCATGGAGGGTTTCCGCCGTGAAGTCGGGCCCCCGGTAGCCGCCGTGGCCAAAGAGCGTTCCATAATCCATGAGGCCGTATTTTTGGAAGACGTCCTGTCCCGCCTTCACGTCCTCGGAGGTGAAAAGGGATGTCCCCGAACCCTCGACGACCGCGTTAAATTGGGGGGGAGCCCCTCGATACGTCGTGCGGCCCATGAATATCAGGCCGGTCAAGCCGAAAATGACGGTGAGCACGGCGCCGTGCCGCCACCAGGGGGAAATGCCGAGGGTGCTTCGAGGTGCGTCCATGAATGCCTCCAGGTTTGAGTTGAGCCCTCAGGATAGAAGAAGAGCGGGGCTCAAAACATGCGCTAAAACAGACATCGGGCCGGGCCCCGAGAAGGGCCCGGCCCGATGAGCGTCAGAAAACGGGGATTATTTGACGGATTGATAAACCGCCGGGTCCTCCGGCCCGTCGACGTGAAGGGATCCCAGGGCGCCCTTCTCGATTCGAAAGATCGAGTGGTCCACCAAGGTGTAATCGCCGGGCACCTGGGTTTTGAATTCAACCACGACGGATCCGCCCGCGGGGACGAGGGTGGTTTGGACGCTGTGGAGGGGCGGCGACGCCAAGGCCCCTTCGGGCCAAAGGCGGTCGAAAATTTCCCCGATGATGTGCCAGCTCGAGACCAGGTTGGGACCACCGTCGCCGAAGTAGACGCGCACGGTCTCGTTGGTTTTGGCTTTCAAGGCCCCCTCGCCCAGAAGCGCGCCCACCCGGCCGTTGAAGACAATATAGGTCGGACGTTCGGCGGCGGCCTTGTCCGGATCGAAACTTTGCAACCCTTCGGCCCCGAATTCGGCCTTGGTGTAGAACTCGCTCTGCATTACGTAATACTCCCGGTCCACTTTGGGCAGGCCCCCGGCGGGTTCCACAAGTATCATCCCGTACATCCCGTTGGCGATATGTTCCGTCACGGGCGGGGCGGCGCAGTGGTAAACGAAAAGCCCCGGGTTCAAGGCTTTGAAACGAGCCACTTTTTCCTCCCCGGGTTTGGCCAGGGTGATCTTGGCTCCTCCGCCGGGGCCCGTCACGGCGTGCAAGTCGATGTTGTGGTCCATGGTGCTTTCTTTGGGATTGGTGAGGGTCAGCTCAATGGTGTCCCCTTCCCGCACGCGGATCATGGGCCCCGGGACCTGCCCGTTAAACGTCCAAAAGCGGTAACGGGTGCCCTCCTCAAACCCGTTCATGATCAACCCTTCTTTTTCCCGTGTTTCCAGGTGAACTTGAACCACGGCGGGATGCCGCCGGGCGATGGCGGGGGGTACCTGGG
>DAOQNO010000412.1:0-1743 GCA_035332125.1 Elusimicrobiota bacterium
GCCGATCTGGCCGGGGCGGACCAATTGGCCGTGGACGTGGAAACCACCGGCTTGGATCCCTTCGCCTGCGCTCTGGTCGGGATCGCCCTCGCCACCCGCCCCGGGGAGGCCTGGTATGTGCCCGTGGGTCATCGGGGTTTGGGGGAGCCGCCTTCCTGGCCCCTGGAGAAAATTCGGCCCGTCCTGGGCCCGCCCTTGTCCGACCCGAAGCTTCCCAAGGTGGGTCAAAATCTGAAATTCGACGGCCACGTGCTCGAGCGCCACGGGCTCCCCCTGGTCGGCGTGTCCTTCGACACGCTGGTGGCCTCCTATTGCCTGAACCCCTCCCGGCCCAATCACGGATTGAAAACCCTGGCCCTCGATCTCCTGGGGGAATCCATGACCCCCATCGAGAACCTAATCGGTTCCGGCGCCAAGGCCCTGACCATGGACCAGGTCCCCGTCGAGCGGGCCGCCCTCTACGCGGGGGCCGATGCCGAGGTGACCTTGCGCCTGAAAGCGTTGATGGAAAAAGACCTTCGCGACCACCGCATGGACCGGCTCTTTTACGACGTGGAAATGCCCCTGGTCGGCATCCTCTCCGACATGGAGACCGCCGGACTGTGCCTCAACGTGCCCTACCTGCAAAAATTGTCCCGGGAATTCGGCGAATCTCTGGCGGGCCTGGAAAAGGAAATTCACGGGCTGGCCGGGGAAACCTTCAACGTCAATTCGCCCAAACAGTTGGCGGTGGTGTTGTTTGAAAAATTGAAACTGCCCGTGCTGAGAAAAACCAAGACCGGCTATTCCACCGACGAAGAAGTGCTTCAAACGCTCTCCGACCGCCACCCGTTGCCGGCCCGGGTCGTGGCCTACCGGGAGCTGGCCAAACTCAAATCCACCTACGTCGACGGCCTCCTGGAGCTCGTGGATCCCCAAACGCACCGGGTCCACACCCGGTTGAACCAGGCCGTGGCGGCCACCGGACGCCTGTCCTCGAGCGACCCCAATCTTCAAAACATTCCGATCCGCACCGACGCGGGCCGCAAAATTCGGCGGGCCTTCGTGCCCTCCGAGGGAAACGTCTTCCTGTCGGCCGATTACTCCCAGATCGACCTCCGCGTGCTGGCCCACATGTCGGGGGACCCGGCCCTGGTCCGGGCCTTCCGCCGGGGGGAGGACGTCCACGCCGCCACCGCCCGGGACATCTTCGATCTCGGGCCCGACGCCCCGGTGACCGACGATCAACGCCGCGTGGCCAAGTCCGTTAATTTCGGCATCGTCTACGGTCAAACCCCCTTCGGCCTGTCGCAGCAATTGAAAATTCCCCTGCCCCAGGCCCAGGAATACATCCGCCGCTATTTGGAAAAATACGCCGGCGTTCAAGCCTGGGTGGAGGCCACGCTGGAGCGGGCCCGCCGGGACGGTTACGTGACCACCCTCCTCCACCGTCGGCGCTACCTTCCCGAAATCAACGCCTCCAACGGCAACGTGCGGGCTTTCGCCGAGCGGACGGCCATGAACACCCCGATCCAGGGAACCAGCGCCGACATCATCAAGGTGGCCATGCGCGAGGTGACGGCTTGGATGGCAAAACACGGCGGACGGGCCCGGCTGTTGCTTCAAGTGCACGACGATTTGCTCTTCGACGTTCCCCGGGGGGAATTGGCGGCCCTGGCGCCGGCGGTCCGGCGTCTCATGGAGTCCGCGGTGCCGTTGGACGTCCCCGTGGTGGTCGACCTGAAGACGGGCCCCAATTGGGCC
>DAOQNO010000413.1:0-1736 GCA_035332125.1 Elusimicrobiota bacterium
CCTGGGACTGGGCTTCCTCGTCGCGGGCCTTCGGGCCCAGGCCGAGCCCGCTCCGGCCGTTCAATTCCGGGGGGACGCTTACGACCCCGCCTTCGCGTTTTCCCCACCCAGCGGACACGGAACCGCCGGTCCCGACCACCTCGTTTTGTCCGATAACGGGTACTTGATCGTCCAATCGAAATCGGGCGTTGCGATCAGCTCCCAGACTCTCTTGAATTTTTGGGATTCGGCCCTGCCCGCCGCCGACAGCCGATCCGTCGCTTTCCCCCGGGTTTACTTCGATCCCATCACCCATCGCTACATCGCCACGGCCCTGGGAATGACTTCGAATCGGATCGTCATTCGGGTCTCGCCGCCCCAATTTTTTGCCATGGTGGCCGTGTCGGAGACCAACGATCCCACCGGCCCCTGGAAAAAATACGCCTTCAACCTGAACGTCGACGCCGCCTCGCCCGTTCGCCCCGTGATCGGCGTCAACGTCACCCAGACGGGTTTCAGTCATCGCTGGATCGCCCTGACGCTCGTGGCCACCAACTTGGGAGTCGCCGACGGTTGCCACTTGTACGTATTTGAAAAAAACGACCTGATCAACAATTCCGTCACGCCCGCCACCGTGACCCGGTTTGGCAAAGTGGCCAACAACCCCGTCGCGCCGATGGTCCCCAACCGCGACACGGCCCAAGACGACCTTTACTTTTTGGAATCCCGATTCGGCGACGGGGGCATTTTTTACAGCCTGGGAGAGGTGACCGACAAAGGGGGACCGGTCGTCGGCGCCGTCGCCTCCCGCAACATCGTCACCCCGTACCTTCATATTTCCTCGAGTTTCACTTTCCACCCCCAATCGGGGACCACCGACAAAATCACCGCCTCCAAAAGCGAAATTCAGAGCCTCGTATTCGACGGATCCTCCCTGTGGTCCGCCCAGACGGTTTACGCCATTTCCCCGGTTCGTTCCGCCATCCAGTGGCACCACTGGAACCCGGTCAATTTGGCCGATTTTGACGCCGGCGTTTTGGAAGATTTAACCGGGGCGAACATGTACGACTTCCCGTCCCTGTCCGTTAATTCCGTCGAGGATGTCCTGATCGGGTTCTCCCGTTTCTCGGGGACGACGTTCCCCTCGGCGGGTTACGCCTTCCGCGCCGCCAACGACCCGGCCGGCACTCTTCGAAAACCGGAAATTTACAAACCCGGACTGGCCGCCTACCATCCCCTGGGCGCGGGGGCCAACCCTTGGGGGTATTTCAGCGCCACCGCCCTGGACCCGGCCGATGGCCACAGCCTTTGGACCCTTCAGAACTACGCCGAGACGCCGGTATTCAACGGGGACACCTTCGACGACGCCTGGGGCCTTCAATGGGCCCGGGCCATCCCCCCCGTTGCGGCCCCCAACATGCTCCCCGCGACCGCCTTGGGGGTTTCGAGCGTTCAATGGAACTGGTCCGACAATTCCTACAACGAATCCGGATTCAATCTCCGCCGTACCTCCGACAACGGGGCCATCGTTCTTTCGCTGGCGGCCAACACCACTTTCTACCGGCAAACCGGACTGACGCCCAACGCCCCCCAACAGGCCTACGCGCAGGCGTTCAACCCGGCGATCAGCACGAACTCCGGCAATTCCACCGTTGTCTACACGCTGGCCAATCCGCCCACGGGCACCGCCGTAACCTTCCGCTCGTCCAACACGGTGACGCTCGCCTGGAACGCCAACGGCAACCCCGCCGGCACCG
>DAOQNO010000414.1:0-1732 GCA_035332125.1 Elusimicrobiota bacterium
ATCCCGACAGAAGCGCCGAAATCCCCGTGCCCGAACCGCCGCCCGTCACCTGCACGACGGCGTCCTTGTGGGCGCCCATGTATTTTTCCGCCCACCGCTGGTTCAAGATGACCATGGTGTCGGAACCTTTGACGGTGATGTTTTGGGCGGCGATCAGGGGGGAAGCGGCGAATAGAATGGACGCCGCCATCCCCAGGAATTGTTTCCTCATTTTTAAACTCCTGTGATTGGCGTATGGAAGGGAGGCCGCCCACGGCGGCCGTCGACTCAGACTATCAATTTCCATCGGCCAGAGGAAGACGGTTCCCGTCACGCGGAGTTTACACGCCCGCCACGCGGGCGCAACACGCCTTCGTTATGATGGGGTTCAAATGAGGAGAAAGGAGGCCCCGTGGCCTTCCGACGTTCTCCTGTCTCCAAACTCACTTCCCGGGCGGCCGCGCTATGGGCGGGGTCGGTCCTCCTGACCCAGGTGTTTTTCCCCCACCGGCTGGAAGCCAGCTTTTGGGAAGAAAGGGCCCGGGTGGCCCAGCGCGTTCGCTCCCCCCAAACGACCGAATCGAGGGCGGGTTTCCCGGGGCCTCTCCTGGCGTCTTTGCCATCGACCCCCCAGCCGGCCCCGGGGTATTTGCCCCTCGAAGCTTCCCCGGCGATTTCCGACGCCTCCGAGGTCGCGGACCCCCGTCCGGGGACGCCCATCGGACCGTCCGAAAAGTCGGCGCTCGTGGCCTCTCTGCTGCCCCACGCCGTCATCCGGGACTTCGTTTCGGCGGGTCCCGGCGCTCCCCTGGTCATTCACCTGCAGGACGTCCACGGACACCTCGGGGCCCAGCGGCACATCGCGCATCTTCTTCAGTCCGTCCTTCGGTCGGCGCCGGGGGCCGCGATCGTTCTCGAGGGCGCCGCCGGTCCGATCCGTCTCGAGCGGTGGCGGTCGGCTTCTTCGGAGGAAACCCGGCGGGCCGCCTCCTTTTTCTTCAACGCGGAATTGATCGGGGGGGCCGAATTCGCCGCGCTGACCGCTCCGCCGGAAGCCGTATTTTTGGGCGCCGAAGATCCCGCCCTTTATCTGAAAAACGTGGAGGCGGTGCGAAGCGCGGCCCGCGCGGCTCCGGCGCTCCGCCTCCGGCTGGCGGCCGGACGTCAACGATTGGAGCGGCGGAAAGCCGACGGATTTTCCATTGCGCTGAAGGAGTTCGACGCGCACGAGAAAAAGTGGAAGTCGGGCGAGGAGTCCTTGGGGTCGAAAATCGACTATCTTTGCCTTCAAGCCGCCCGCCTCGGATTGGTCCCCGGGCCGGAGATTCGGCGTTATCGATCCGTCGCCGTCCTGGAAAAATCCCTGGATCTGGAGGCGGCCAACCGGGAGCGGGGGCAATTGCTGGAAGCCCTCACGCGCCGCGTGTCCGCCTCGGTCGCCCAAATGCTTTGCGCCGACGCCCTCGCCTTCCGGGCGGGACGCCTCCCCCCCGGGGTTTACTACGACCGTCTTCGGAAATTGCTTCAAGCCCAGGGCCTGCCGCTCAGCGCCCATCCGGCCTTTTCGGCCTACGTCCGCTACGTGATCTCGGTGGACGCCATCAATCCCGCCGCCCTTCAAAACGAAACGGACGCCCTGGAATTCCAGGTCTGGGATCGAACGGGCCGCACGGCCGACGAGCGGCGGTTGGTCGAAACGGAACGGGATTACCAATTGCTGGAGGATTTGGCCGACCTTCGGCTGTCTCCCGGC
>DAOQNO010000415.1:0-1726 GCA_035332125.1 Elusimicrobiota bacterium
ACGGGACGGTTGGGAAGAGGGGGTCGTCCGATCGGCGACGGTCGCCGGCGCCCGCCCGGATCCGCTGGCCGCCCGGGGAGGCCGCTGATTCGGCGGCGGCGCCATGGCGGGAACCCCCGACGCGCCCTTTCGGATCGGCCTCGCCGGTTATTTGACCGGCGAGGTTTCGCGCGTTCGGGCGACCCTGGTGGAACAGGGGCTCCCCGGGGAAACCGCCGTTGTGACGGAAGGCCCCGGGCTCTTGGAGGCCCTGACCCGGGACACCCTCGACCTTCTGCTCGTGGACGACGGGCCCGGTCGGGCCACGCCGGAGTCTGTTCTCCGGCAGCTCCGCGAAACCGGCCGGAACGTGCCCGTCCTGGTTTGGGCCGAAAACGTGTCGGAGGTTCGGGCCGTCTCCCTCCTTCGGGCGGGCGCGGGGGACGTGCTGTCCTGGGCGCAAAAGGGCCGTTTGGCGCCCCGGGCCCAGGCGTTGGTCCGCGAGGCCCGCAATCACCGGCGCCGCGCCCGGGCCGAGGCCCTGTTGGAGTCCACCCTCCAGCGGCAGGACCTTTTGATGCGGTCGATCCCCACGGTGTCCTTCGGCGCGCGGGCGGGGGATTTGGTGCGCACCTGGGTGGCCGGGCACGTCGAGCGGTTGACCGGGTATCCCGCGGACAAATTCATCGGCGACAGCGAATTTTGGTATTCGCGGCTCCACCCGGACAACCGGGAATCCGCCCGGCTCGCCCGGTTGTCCCTTCGGGAAAAGGGATCCATGCGTTTGGAATACCGGTGGATGCACGCCGACGGGTCCTACCGGTGGTTTTTGGAGCAGGCCGCCCTGGTGCGGGGGGCCAAAGACCCGGGGGAGGTGGTCGGGACCTGGACGGACGTGTCGGACCGGAAATCCCTCGAGGAGCAGTTCCTCCAGGCCCAAAAAATGGAGCCCCTCGGCCGGCTGGCCGGCGGAATGGTCCACGACCTGAACAACCTGTTGACGGTGGTGACGGGCTATTGCGAAATGATCCTGGCGGATTTCAAGGAAGGGGCCCCCCTGCGGGAGGAACTGGACCAAATCAACGGATGCGCCCGCCGCGCCACCCAATTGGTCGGCCGGCTGTTGGCCTTCAGTCGACGGCAGGCCGACCCCCCGCGCCTGGTGGATCCCAACGCGTTGATACAGGATTTGCAAAAAATGTTGGCCCGGCTTATCGGGGACGACATCACGCTGGTGACGGCGTTGGAGCCCGGGGTCGGAAAAATCCGGGTCGACGCCGGGCAGTTGGAGCAAATTCTCCTCAATCTCGCGGTCAACGCCCGGGACGCCATGCCCCACGGGGGCCAGTTGACCATCGAGACGGCCGCCGTTTCCCACATCCCGGGCCCTCCGCATTCCAAAACAAAACCCGGCCCCGGGGTTCTGATTTCGGTCCGGGACACGGGCGTCGGCATGGATCGGGAAACCCAACGCCGGCTCTTCGAGCCTTTTTTTACGACGAAACCCCGGGGGCAGGGGACCGGGTTGGGGTTGACCACGGTGCGGGCCCTCGTGGAGCGTTCCGGCGGCCACATCGAAATCGTCAGCCACCTGGGGTTGGGAACGGGGATTCAACTAGTTTTCCCGGCGGTGTGGGAAGCCGCCGCGGACGCGCCCCCCGCGGCCGAAAACATCGACCGGGGTCCGGCGGGCAACGAGACTATTTTGCTGGTGGAAGACGACGAATCCGTGCGCGACCTTTCGCAC
>DAOQNO010000416.1:0-1726 GCA_035332125.1 Elusimicrobiota bacterium
GCCAAGCCTAAAAGAGGACGGCGGCCCGGAGGCCCTGGAATACGTCCAAACCCAAATGGCCAAGGCCAAGGTCATCACGATCCGCACCATCAAGATCGATATCTACGGGCGATACGTTGGGCATGTGTTTTACAGCATGAACGGTGACGATGATTGGGAAAAGGTTTTTACGAAAGGAAATTGGCTGAATCAGGAGCTGGCGGAGCGGGGACACCGGATATAGCGAAAACCCCATGGTCGTTCCATTCGGACATCCCGTAGCCGGTCGCGCAAAACGATTTGCCCGGTGATTGTCTTACTCCTTTTTCGCCATCCGCAAACCGTTGGCCACGGCCAGGAGTTCCGAAACCTCGTGAGCGAAGACCGCGACGGTGATGCCAATGAGGTTGAGAACAGCTCCGGGGACGAGGACGGCCAAAACCCCTATGGAGAAGACGACGTTTTGCAAACTGATCCGTCGCGCGCGCCGGCCTTGGCGAAGGGCGAAGGGGACCTTCGCCAAGTCGTCCGCCATGAGCGCCACGTCCGCCGCTTCGATTGCGACGTCGCTCCCGGCCGCGCCCATGGCGATCCCCACCGTGGCCTCGGCCAGGGCGGGGGCGTCGTTGACACCGTCCCCGATCATGGCGACGGCCCCGTATCTTTCTTTCAGCTCCCTGACCGCCCTGACCTTGTCCTCCGGTTTTAGGTTCGCTTTGAACTCGTCGATGCGGGTTTCCCTCCCGACAGAGGCGGCGGTGACTTCGTTATCACCGGTCAGGAGCACTGTTTTAATCCCCATGGAGTGGAGCATCCCGATGACGTCCCGCGCTCGAGGCCGAAGCTTGTCTTGAACGGCGATGAGCCCGTGGATTTTGTCCGGCGCTCCCACAGCGATGACCGTTTTCCCTTCGCTCCGAAGGCGCGCAACCTCGCCGTCCGCCTTGGCCCCGGGCTCCTGAAACAGGCTGGGTTTCCCGATGATAAAACGCTGTCCTCGGATACGGGCCTTGATCCCCGCTCCCGTCAGGGATTCAAAGTCCGCGACTTCCAGGGTTTCCGGGTTGATCTCTTTGGCCGACGCCACGATGGCCTTCGCCAGGGGATGCTCCGAAAGCATTTCCAGGTTATAGGCCAGAGTCAAGAGCCCCCGCCGGTCGCCTTCCAAGACCACGACGTCGGTGACGGCCGGCTTGCCCAGGGTGAGGGTTCCTGTTTTGTCGAACGCCACCGCTTTGATTTTACCCAGGTTTTGGAGATGGGCGCCCCCCTTGATGAGGACGCCGGATTTCCCGGCCCGGCCGATGCCCGCCGCCACAGCCACCGGCATCGACATGACCAGGGCGCAGGGGGCCGCCGCCACCAGGAGGACAACGGCTCGCCGCGCCCACTCCAGGGGGGGCAGCCCCAAAAGCAGGGGAGCGACGACCATAAGCAAGGCGCCCAGAAGGACGATGGGCGAGTAGACCCGCCCGAAGCGCTCGATGAACACCTGACCCTGGCTCTTCTGTTCCTGCGCCTCCTCCACCATGTGGACGAGTTTGGCGAGGGTGTTGTCCTTGAATGAGGCCGTCGCGCGGATTTCAAGCGCACCTTCCTGAATCAGGGTGGCCGCGAGCACTCGGTCGCCCTCCGCCTTCTCGACGGGCATGGATTCCCCCGTGACGGTGGCTTCGTTCACGGACGAACGGCCGCGCGCCACGACCCCGTCCGTGGGGATGGACTCCCCCGGGCGCACCCGGAAAAC
>DAOQNO010000417.1:0-1722 GCA_035332125.1 Elusimicrobiota bacterium
GCTTTTTGGCCCACGTGAGGGCCGCCCGTCAAAACGGCGCGCGCAGGCCGACCGGGGCGCGTTTTTGGGTCCAGGGCCATTTTTGCGCGTCCAAAAATGGCCTTGGCCGGGCGTGGGCCGGGGAGGCCCACGACTTGGATTTAAAGTTTGATCGCCAAATTCTGATTCTCGATTTCAAGGTTGGGAAAAAAATTGGGTGCAGAACCGGAAGGCCCGCGAATGATGAACTTGGTTTTATTAAAAGGCAGGAAACTACTGGGAAATACGAAAAGATTTTAGCGAGCGTTCAAACAATTCCGTGGGCGTCCCCTCTTCCCCCGCGAACTTCTCAAAACTCAATCGATAAACGGCCGCCCCGGCCCCCACAAAATAGTCGTAACTCTCGGACTCGTCCGTCGTCGCCACCCGATAGGCCGGACGGCCGTTGACCGTCGTCGTCTCCGTCGAAGCCACGATTTTGGCCGGGTAGGGGTAAAGCCCGTCGCTCTCCTTGGCCGCGTCCTGGGCGTACCATTCTTCCGGGGTCCGCCCCCGGGGGTTGTCGTAGACGTGCACGGTGATCAAGGTCATGCCTTTGACGGCCCCGGCCTTTTCGTTCATCTTGTAAAAAGTGATCTCCACGCTCTCGGCGATGTCCGAGGCCGTTCCCTCGGCGGTCCAGGCCGCGGGATAGTCGATGGCGTAGTGGTATTTGGTGTTTTGGTAGGTTTTAAACCGGCTTTGGGACTTCCCGCAGGCAAAGAAGGCGCCCAGGGCCAGCCCGACCATCGGGAGAGTTCGGAAGTAACTATTTTTCCGAGGCAAACTTGTCCACCGCGGCCAAAAACTCCTTGTTCGTCGGGTAGGACTGCAGCTCCGTCACCAACTGCTGGGCCGCGTCCACCGGGGTCATCTTGGCCAGCACGCGGCGCAATTTCCGCACTGCGCCCAACTCCTCGGGGCCCAACAGCAATTCCTCTTTGCGCGTGCCGCTTTTGGCGATGTCGATGGCCGGGAAAATCCGCCGGGTCGATATCTCCCGGGATAAAATGATCTCCATGTTCCCCGTGCCTTTGAACTCCTCGAAAATCACGTCGTCCATGCGGCTTCCGGTCTCCACCAGCACCGTGGCCAATATCGTCAGGGAGCCGCCGTTTTCAATTTTCCGCGCCGCGCCGAAGATCCGCCGGGGGATTTCCATGGCCCGCGCGTCCATCCCGCCCGAGAGCGTCCGCCCGCTGGAATGCCGCTCCGCGTTGTGCACCCGCGCCAGGCGGGTCAGGGAATCGATCACGATCATCACGTTCTGGCCCGCGCCCGCTTCCCGCACCGCTTGGCGCATCAGGGTGTCCGCCACCTGCACGTGCTGCTCTTGGGTGTTGTCCGAGGACGACGCCCGCACCTCCGCCACCACGTTCCGTTTGAAATCCGTCACTTCCTCGGGCCGCTCGTTGATCAGCAGGCAATAGAGCTTGATGTTGGGCTGCCCCTTGGCCACGGCGTTGCAGATGTCTTTAAGGAAAGTCGTCTTGCCGGACCCCGGCGGGGCCACAATGTAGCCGCGCTGCCCCATGCCGATGGGCGCCACGAGGTCCATGGCCCGCACCGTCAGGGCGGAACTGCCGTCTTCCAACCGAATTCGCGGGGACGGATCAATGGCCTGCCCGTCGTAAAAGCGGGCCTCGTTCTCGTCCCTTTTGGGGGGCGGCGGGTTTCGTCGGGGGTTGTTCCGGTCGAAGTGTC
>DAOQNO010000418.1:0-1721 GCA_035332125.1 Elusimicrobiota bacterium
CAGGACACCCTGGACTTTACCAGCTTCAAAATGAACTTGGGAAGCAAGATGATCCTGGACGCCACGTCCCTGGGGACCCGACGCCCCCCCCCGCGGTCGGAACGCCCGGACCGCGTCAACGTCGACGGGTTGGACCTTCCGTCCCGCAATTGGCGCGACGCCTTGTTGGCGGTCCGCACCCCGGGTCCGGGACGGCCGGTCATCGAAAAAATTCTTCGAAATCCGGCCTTTTCGGGGTACAATTTGATTGCCGCGGTGAGCGATGACGTGCCCTTGGACGACGACGAGTTGCTCCTGTGGGGCCTTTTCACCCGGTTTGACTGCGCCCGGGACGTCGTTCCCGCGTCGGTGACCATGAACGGCGCCTGGCCGGTCTACGGCGGGCCCTTGGGCATCGACGCCACCTGGAAAGCGGGGTATCCCAAGCCCCTCACAATGACGGAGTCGATCGTACGGCGCGTCGACGAACGTTGGAAGGAATACGGATTATGATTTTCGAAGACAAAAACCTCCCGGTCCTTTGGGAAAAAGTCCGGTCCGGCGAAAGGCTGTCGGAGGAAGACGGCCGGGTCCTCTACGCCAGCCCGGACCTCCTGGGGGTGGGGTGGATGGCGGATTGGGTCCGCCGGGCCCGCCACGGCGATCGGGCCACTTTCGTGTTTAATCGCCAGATCAATCCGACGAACATTTGCGTGCTTTCCTGTAAATTTTGCGACTACGCCTCCAAGGAAGGTTGGGACAACGCCTACGTCCTTTCCGAGAAGGAAATTCTGGACCGCCTTTCGCCGGAGCTGCGGGAAGTTCACATCGTGGGCGGCCTTTACCGCAAATGGTCCTTCGACGATTATCTCAATGTTCTGCGGGTCATTCGTCGAGCCTACCCCCAGATCCAGCTGAAGGCCTACACGGCCGTCGAAATCGATTTTTTCGCCCGTCGGGAAAACCTTTCCATCGCCCAGGTCCTCCAGCGACTGAAGGACGAAGGATTGGTCTGCCTTCCGGGGGGCGGGGCCGAAGTTTTCAGCGAGCGCGTCCGAAAGCAGCTTTTCCCCTTCAAGATCGGTTGGTCCAAATGGTCCGAGGTCCATCGCGCCGCCCACGGCCTCGGAATCCGCTCCAACGCGACGATGTTGTACGGCCACATCGAAACGATCGACGAACGGCTGGAACACATGCTCAAACTGCGCGCCCTCCAGGACGAAACGGGCGGATTCCTCTCCTTCATCCCCCTGGCTTTCCAGCCCGGGAACACCGGCATCGTCGAACGCCAAACCTCCGTGATCGACGACCTCAAAACCATCGCCGTCTCCCGGTTGATGCTGGACAACTTTGACCACATCAAATCCTATTGGGTGACGGTCGGCGAGGAAACCACCTCCATGGCCCTTCGGTTCGGCGCCGACGACATCGACGGGACCATCCTGGAGGAACGGATCATGCACGCGGCCAAGGCGGCGACCCCCGTGGGAATGGCCCGGGAACGCCTCCTGCGCCTGATCCGCGAGGCCGGCGGCCTCCCCGTGGAACGGGACGCCCTTTACAACGTGGTTCGCGAATACCCCCGTTCCGCGGTCCCGGACCCCGTGCCGGCGGGGGGCCGATGATCGCCCTCCGCTACCCCGTTCGCGTCGGGGAACTCTCCTATCAAAACACGGTGCCCTTTCGTTTGGACGGCCGGTGGAACACCATGCCCTGTTTGTCGCCCCGCCTGTTGGCGCGGT
>DAOQNO010000419.1:0-1721 GCA_035332125.1 Elusimicrobiota bacterium
GTGGACACGAAGGCCCGCTCCACCGTTTTGGCGGCGCGCGCCGCCAGGAGCGGGTACGCCATGAGCGGCCGTCCGAGGATCGGCGTGGTGTTTTTCCCCGGAAATCCCGTGCTGCCTTCCCGGCCCAGCATGAGCGCGCAAACCGTCAAGATTTCCTCCCGGCGGGATCGGCCGGCGGCGCGGCGTCGACGTCCACGTCCACCCGTGTTCGGGACCGCCCCGATCCTTTTTCAATTAAAACAAAAGCGACGATCACCGACTTAAGCGGCACCACCGCGCCGGTGGCCGGCGCGTGGGGATATCCGCGGACGACGAGACGCGCCGGCGCCGGGCGCAGGGCCTTCAGTTCCGCGAGCCACCGTTTCAGGTTCAACACCAAATAGGGCAGGGCGGGCCGGGCCGGGTCCAGGGGAAAGGTCCCGCGAACCGCCGGGCCCCGCGTGAGCCGGAAATCCGTCAGGACGAACCGGCGCGCCTGGCGGTAGGCGGCCTTCAACATTTTGGCGTATCCGGTGTTGAGATGCAAAACCCCGCTCAGGTGGACCAGGTCGTGGGAATTGGCCGGCGTGTCGAAGCGGACGCCGTCGCCTTCGACGAACCGGGCGGCGGGGTAGCGGCGGCGCGCGGCGCGGACGAAATCGGGATTGATGTCGACCCCCGTGTAGCGGACCCGGGGGTTGTAGGACTTCATGATGGGGTAGAACCCCCCCGCCGCGCACCCGACGTCCAGGCAGGAATCGACGCGGGGCAGGACCTCCGGCAGAAAAAACCGTTCCGAGGGATAGAGCTCCGAGGGCTTCCGGCGGTGGTTCCGGTAATAGCGTTGGATGGACGCCGCCGCCCAGGCCCGCTGTTCCCGCCGAATGGCGGCGGGGGTTCTCGCCGTCGGGGCCGTCACGGGGTTTTCGTCCCTTGGGCCCAGCGCGCCATGCGCTCCAACCCCTCGGTCAACGTCACGCGGGGGCTCCAGCCCAGAAGCCGCCGGGCCTTGTCGATCTTGGCCGTGATGCCGAACTGGTCGTTGGGCGTCGGTCCTTCCCAGCGGATCGGGTGGTCCGCCGGTTTTCCCAGGGCGCGGAGCAATTGGGCCAGCACGTCCTTCACCCGGGTCCCGACGCCGGTGCCGATGTTGAGCACCGCGCCGTGGGAGGCGGGCGCGGTCAGAGCCGCCGTCCAGGCGGCCGCCACATCGTCGATGTAGACGAAATCCCGAAAACGATCCCCGGAACCCTTCACGACGATCGGCTCGCCCTTCAGGGCGTAGGCCAGGTAAATGCTGATCATTCCCTTCTTTAAATTGTCCAGGTTTTGTCCCGGGCCGTAGACGCTGAACATGCGGAAGGAGGTCGTCCCGAAATCCGGCCGGTTGAACCGCCGGACGTATTCCTCGGCCGTGCCCTTGGCCAGACCGTAATAGGACAAGGGGCGAAGCGGCGTCTCCTCGTCCACGGACGTGATCTCGGGCTGTCCGTAGGCCGCCATGGAAGAGGCGTAGAGGAAGCGCGGCGTCCGGGTGGAGGCCCACTGCAACAGGGCCACGGTGCCGGCCAGGTTGGTTTGAAAATCCCGCACCGGGTCCGCGTGGGAAATTTCCCCGGAGGACTGGGCCGCCAGGTGGAGCACCGCGTCGAACCGCTCGGCCGGCAGCCGGTCCGTGAAGCCCGGCGCGGCCAGGTCCAAGCGCAAAAACTCGCACCCGGCGGGAATGTTCGATTCTTTCC
>DAOQNO010000420.1:0-1718 GCA_035332125.1 Elusimicrobiota bacterium
CGGCCGTCCTCTTCGGTTTTTAAGGTCACGCCCCGGGACTCGAACCACCGCCGGGTGTCCCGGGGGCCGAACTTGGTGAAGGGTCCCCGAAGCTCCGCCCCGCCCCGGGGGTAGTTCCGCACCAATTTTTCCGGTTTTTCTTCGGCGTTGGTCACGTTGCACCGGCCGCCGCCGGAGATCAGGACTTTCGTCAACACCCGGGCGCCCCGTTCCAATAGGCGCACCCGGGCGCCGCCCTCGGCCGCGGCGATCGCGGCGAAGAAACCGGCGGCCCCGCCGCCCAAAACGACGACGTCCGGCGGGGAGGTGGGAGAGGGCGGAGCGTTCATGAAGACCCATTATCGCATTCCCGAGCCCGGGAGGACGCCGGGCGCGCGGCGTTCAAAGTGGTATCCTTTTTTCCGGAGGGAGCATGAAAACCAACGACGAATTGCGGATCGCTTTTCACGGCGGCGCCGAGGAAGTGACGGGGTCCCGCCACCTGGTGGAGTTCCGGGGCACCCGGGTGATGATGGACTGCGGGTTGTTCCAGGGCCACCGGCAGGAAGCCCTGACCAAATCCCAAAGCTTTCCCGCCGAACCCTCCACGGTGCGGGCGGTCTTCCTCTCCCACGCCCACATCGACCACAGCGGCGGTCTGCCCCTGTTGGTCAAAAAGGGTTTCACCGGCCCCATTTATTGCACCCCGCCCACGGCGGACCTGCTGGCCATCATGCTCATGGATTCCGCTTTCCTCCAGGAAGAAGACGCGAAGTTCTTCAATAAAATCCACGCGGCGGAGGGCCTCCGCATCGACCCCCTCTACACCCGGGAGGACGTTCAAAAAACCCTGTCCCTATTGGTTCCCACCGATTACGACAAGTCCGTTTCCGTGGTCGAAGGGCTTGAGGGGCGCTTTCAAAACGCGGGCCATGTCCTGGGGTCCGCCATGATCCATTTAACCGCCCGGACCGCCGCCGGTATCCGCCGCATCGTTTTTACCGGGGACCTGGGGCGGCAAAGCTCCATCTTGATGAACCCGCCCTCCTCCCCCGGGCCCGTGGACTATTTGCTGATCGAAAGCACCTACGGCGGCCGCCGGCACGAGGACATTGGAAACGCCGGCGACGTGTTGGCCGAGGCCCTCGCGCGGGCCGAGGAGGAGAACGGGCCGGTGCTCATCCCCAGCTTTGCCCTGGAGCGAACCCAGGAAATCGTTTTTCTGTTGCAGCGATTGCTGCGGGCCGGGCGGGTGAAGCCCGTCAATATCTACGTCGACAGCCCCATGGCCTCGGACATCACGGCCATTTTTCAAAAGTACCCGAACCACACGAGCTTCTCCAAAGAGTTTCGAACCGAAATCAAAGGGAACGACGACCCCTTCGGTCTGAAAACCATCCGTTACATCAAATCCGTGGACGAGTCCAAAGCCCTGACCCGCACGCCCGGGCGGAAGATCATCATGGCCGGGTCCGGCATGTGCGAGGGCGGTCGCATCCTGCACCACCTGCGCAACTTGGTGGGGGAACCGTCGACCACGATTCTCCTGGTGGGTTACCAGGCCCAGGGCACCCTGGGGCGTCGCCTGGCCGACGGCGCCAAAACCGTCAAGATTTTCGGACTGCCCCACGACGTGGCGGCGGTGGTGCGGCCGCTCAAACACTTTTCCGCCCACGCCGATCAGCCGGACCTGGTGCGCTTCATCGGCGCCCTGTCGCCCCGCCCCCGCACCGTGTTCC
>DAOQNO010000421.1:0-1713 GCA_035332125.1 Elusimicrobiota bacterium
CCGGAACGAATGGGCCTCCCGCGTGCAAATGGTGTTTCAGGATCCCTCGGCCTCCCTGAACCCGAAGTTGCGGGTGCGGACCCAGTTGGACGAAGCCCTGGGCCAGCGGGCCCGGTGGGACCGGACGGCTCTTTCCGGCCGGGAATTGAAGGAGCGCCGGGTCCGGCTCTTAAACGACGTGGGATTGCCTCCGGACGCGGGCGAGGCCTATCCCCATCAATTTTCCGGCGGGCAAAAGCAACGGATCGCCATCGCCCGGGCCCTGGCCGCAGGACCGCGGCTGCTGTTGGCGGACGAACCGGTGTCGTCCTTGGACCTGTCGGTTCAGGCCCAAATCTTGAATTTGCTGGCGGACCTGCGGGAAAAATTCAATCTGGCGGTGATCCTGATCAGCCACGACCTGACGGTGGTCCGCCAATTGACGGACCGGGTCCTGGTGTTGGCGGGCGGGCGTTCGGCCGAGGAAGGCGAAACCGCCCGGGTGTTGGCGGCGCCCCAAAGCCCCGTCACACGGAATCTTTTGGCCGCGGTGCCGGCGCTTCTCCGATGACCGCCAAACCCCACACCTTGACCGCCGCCCTTCGATCCACGGTCCGGGCCCACCCGGAACGCATCGCTTTTTATTTTCGCGACCGGACCTGGACCTACGGGGAATTGGAGGATCGGGTGGCCCGTTGCGCCCGGGGCCTTCACCGACTGGGCCTGCGTCCGGGCGACGCCTGCGGATTGGTGTTGCGCAACTGCCCGGAGTTTGTCGTGCTCTTCTTCGCCCTGTGCCGGTTGGGCGCGGTGGCGGTGCCGGTGAACTTTTTGGAGAAGGGGGAGAAGCTCGGTTACATTTTCGCCGACGCGGGGGTCAAGGCCTGCCTCACCTCCAAGGAATTTTTAAAGCAAGTCCACGAGGCGCAAAAGAAGGCTCCGCACCTGCGCCACGTGTTCGTCCGGGAACCGGCGGGCCATCACCCGACGTTCGAATCCCTGCTGGCGGGGAAGGGCGGGAACTTCGAGGAGCCGGCCCTGGGCGGCGACGCCCTGGCCATGCTGATCTACACGGCCGGCACCACGGGAAACCCCAAGGGGGTCATGCTGACCCACGGTAATTTTCTGGCCAACGTGGAGTCCTGCCACCGGGCCATCGAGGTGGGACCCGAGGACCGGTTTCTGTGCCTCTTGCCCATGTTCCATTCGTTTTCCTGGACGGTGAACGTCCTTCTTCCCATCCGCCTGGGCGCCACCATTGTGATCCTGGAAACGCTGTTGCCCTTCGAGCCGGTATTGAAAACCATCTGGGAGCGGAAAATCACGGTCTTCTGCGGGGTGCCGCCCCTCTTCGCGGCGCTGACGCAGAAAATCCAGGGTTGGAAAGCGTTGCTCGTGCGGTTTCTCAACCCGGTGCGGGTGGCGATCTCCGGCGCGTCGCCCTTGCCGGCGGCGGTGCACCGGGAATTCGAAGCCAAATTTCGTCGGCCTTTAATCGAAGGCTACGGGCTGACCGAGGCGTCGCCGGTGGTGGCGGTCAATCCGCTGCACAAAGAACGGAAGCCCGGCACCGTGGGCCTGCCCCTTCCGGGCGTCCACGTCAAAATCATCGACGACTACGACCGGCCCTGTCCCACGGGGGAGGTCGGCGAGGTCTGCGTGAAAGGCGCCAACGTCATGGCCGGGTATTTCAATCATCCGGAAGAGACCCGGGCCGCCGTCACCGAGGACGGG
>DAOQNO010000422.1:0-1711 GCA_035332125.1 Elusimicrobiota bacterium
GATCGAACCCCATGGCGTCTTCCACCATTTCCCGCGCCCGTTCCCGGGACAGCGGCTCGAAATTGGACAGGAACACCCCGGGACCCGCGATGTCGGCCTCCGCCTGCTTGTCGTACCCGGGATGGATCGCATCGTCGGGGCGCTGAAACAGCCGGCGTTCGCAGTTCTGCACCAGCTTGACGCTTCCTTCCCCGATTCCGGCGGCCAGACCCGCCAAATCCTTGGCCGCCACCACCACCGAGGCGGTGATGTCGTCCTCCACCTGGACCTTGCGGGCGGCGTTGAAATCCTGCCGGACGCGTAAAATGCGCCGGGAGCCGTCGGGGTCGAAGCCCACGCGGAGATACTGGGCCGTGAGCCGCTTGCCGTCCAATTTCAATTCGTGGCCGGGGGCGCCGTTGATGGCGTCGACGCTGAACCGTTCCCGCCAACGCGCGCCCCACTCCTCCCGGTAAAACCGCTTGACGATGAATATCAAATCCAGGATGTGCGGCGGGATGGACCGCAGCCATTTGTTGAATTCGTCGATGTATTCCTCGGCCGGGGTTAGCAATTTGATCACGGACCCCAGGGACCGGCGGGGGCTCAGGATGGGCCGCGACGGCCGCGTCATGACTTTGGGATTTTTGAACCGGTGGCCGAACTCGCCGTTGATCACGGCCTCGACCTGGTCAAAATCCTCTTTGAAGTTGGCGACGAACACCGGCCCCTGGACCATGGCGTCCAGGATGGACTTCGAAATTTCGGATTTTCCGCCGCCGGACACCGTGCTCGGTTTGTGGCAGAGGGTGCCTTCGGGGGCCGCGCTCACCAAATGCCAACCCTTGCCCCCCGGCTGCTTCTCCAAAAACACTTTGTACCCGTTGGGGTAGACGTAGGCCGCCCCGGCCAACAACTTGAGATTTTGCGTGTGGCCTTCCAGGGACCAGGTCACGGACTTGGACACCAAATCAAACCGCGCGTCCGATGGAACGTAGTAAATATCGGGGTATTTCTTATCGACCCCGTAGCCTTCGGGCCGCAAGATCATCCCGTCGCCGTAGAGGGCCGCCACGTCGCGAAAACTTTGGCCGTTCTGCGGGAGGATGCGCTCTTCCTGGTGGAAACTGTCCCCCTCGGCGTAGCTCGGAAACGCCAGGGCGCCGCCCGAGTGCTCCTCTTCGACGCCGCCGTAGAGGTTCGCGGCGTAGCTGATCTGGGTCTTGACTTCCTTCTTGCAGTAGCCGAAATAGTTGTCGGCGATGACCGTGACCATCACGCCCCGCTCGTCCCGGGCGGTGATTTTAAAGGCCTGCCCCTCGTTGTAAAGCTCCTCGGGGGACGCCCAGCACATACCGTCCCGCCGTTGCCGTTCGGTGGCTTTGTCCAGGGGCGGGAGGCCCAGGGATTTCTTGGTGAGCCGCACCAGGTGGGGCGCCAAAATCACGCAGCCCGTGTGGCCGGTCCACCCCTCCAGGTCCATGGCGGCGTCGTTTTCGGGCAGGTAGGGGTCCCCGCCGTTGTCGAAAATCGACTCCACAAAATCCAAATTGGCGACGAGGTTGCCCGGGACGAAAAACCGGATTTCCATGCTTTGGGCGGGACGCCGGCCGGGCACCGGGGGCCGGACGAGGGGCCGCAGGAGGAGAGAAACGAAGAGCCGCGCTTTTTCCTTTTGGTCCGCCGTGAAGGGCAGCTCCAAAAGGTCCTCGGGGGGGCGGAAGGCTTCGTT
>DAOQNO010000423.1:0-1707 GCA_035332125.1 Elusimicrobiota bacterium
GGTTTCCCCGGGGACCGGCGCGGACCCGGGGGACGGGGACGCGCCGGACCAATCGGCGAGGGTCACGGTTTGAAGGGGCGGCAAGCCTTCAAAGGGCGCGGGAGCGAGCCGATCCAGGGCGTCCCGAAGGGAACGGCGTTGGCCCTCCGTCAGTTCGACGTCGACGGCGGGAGGCCGGCCCTCTTCCCCCGAACGGGTCAAGGGCTCCCGGATCCGAACCCGCCAACCGTAGCCGTACCCCTCGGTCAGCCGGCCCCGAAGGCGCTGGAGCGGTTCCCCCGGGTATTTGAATTCCAATACGGCGTTTTCCAAGGCCTCGGGCATCGGCCACTCCCGGGTCCGCAGGGGAAATTGCGCGGCGCGGTCGGCCCGGGCGCCCGGACCGGGACGGTTCAGCAGGAAATCCGTGACGTCGTCGGTGACGTAGACGCCGTTGGGCCGGCGCAGGGTTTCCAGGCGGGCCACGTAGTTGTCGGGCCGGGGGTAGGCTTCCGGCATCTTCATGGGGGCCCGTTGATAGTAGACGTCCCAGGGTTCCTCGACGATCGACGGCCGGTCCACGAGATCGCCTTCTCGAAAGACGACGATTCGGCGGCGAAGACCGTCCCCGTTCGGGTGGGACCAGGAAAATTCCAATTCTATATCACGGCCGATACCGCGAACGGACACCGCCCGGGGATCGATCCCCAGGGACCGGAGCTCCCGCCAGAGGACTTCGGCCAGGCGCTCGCCCGGGACCAACCGCGTGAACCCGGCGAATCCGGCCTTGTGCTTGGCCTCGGCGTACGACGCGGTGGCGCGTTCCAAATACCCCGTGTCCTTGCCGAACACGGCCCGAAGGATTTCCGGGGTCAATCCGTAATTCCGGTCGACCATCAGCGTCCAATCCCCATCGGTGGACAGGAGCGCGTTCGCGAGGTCGGCGCCGGCCCCCCCGTAAACCACCCGGCGGCCGTCGGCGGGCAAGTTCGTTTGATCCCGCAGGATCTGCCAAACGCCCCTATCGTGGGCGACAAAGGACGGGTGCAGGAGCCCGTCGGCGTCGCCGCTCCGGGGCGATCCCGGCACGCCGAGGGGCGCCATCGCCAGGACGAGCGGCCCGAGCCAGGTGTTTTCCCACCAAGACGCCGGACCGCCCCCGGCCAGAAATTCGACGCCGGGCCAGAGACCGCCCGGGACCGCGGCCGCCAGCCAAGCGAGGGGGGCCAACAGCGCCAGGAACAAGACCGTCCCCCGAAGGGCGGAATTCCCCGATTCGGCGGCGGCCGGAGCGGGCAAAAGCCCGTCCATGGCCGCGAGGAACTGACGGTAACGGGGCAGCGCCGCCGCCCCGGCCATTCCCGAGGAGAGAACGAGGTCCGTCAATTTTTTGGCCAAGGCGACCCGCCGTTTTTCAAACTCCCCCTCCCGGCTGAGCAACAGGGGCAAGAGGGCGTCGTCGGCGTTCAGCAGGGGGGCGTAAAGAACCGCGACATCGGCCGGCGTTTTGTCGTTGAACAGAATTTCCGCGGTGATCAGGGCGTTCCGCCGGCGTTCCAGCCACGGGTCGGAATCGTTATTGACCGCCAGGACCTCCCGCAAACCGTTGAGGACCTCCAAATACGTGCGTCGCCGTTCGGCGGGCGACATTCGGGGCCACCGGGTGGAACCGGGGCCCAGGGCCGCCCGGGCGCGCTCCGCCGCCCGCTCCGCCGGCAAACTCCACCT
>DAOQNO010000424.1:0-1702 GCA_035332125.1 Elusimicrobiota bacterium
CAGGTGATCGACGCGCGGATCACGTACTGGGGGATGACCTACGGGGAACTGCTCCTCCCCGGGCGGGAGCCCGCCGAGGTCTTGTTGTCGACCTACGTGTGCCACCCCTCCATGGCCAACAACGAATGTTCCGGGCCGGCCGTGACGACGTTCCTGGCGAAGGCCCTGGCCGCCCGAACGGCGCGGCGGTTGTCCTACCGGGTGGTCTTCGTGCCGGAAACCATCGGCGCCATTCTCTATCTTAGCCGGAACCTCGAGGCCCTGCGCCGCTCCACCGTCGCCGGCTACGTCGTGACCTGCGTGGGCGACGACCGCGTTTATTCGTTCCTCCCGTCCCGTCTCGGCGACACGCTGGCCGACCGGATGGCGCGCCACGTGCTGAAACACCGGGCGCCCCGTGCGCGACACTATTCTTATTTGCAACGGGGCAGCGACGAGCGGCAGTACGGCTGGCCCGGGGTGGATTTGCCCGTGGCCTCCATCATGCGGAGCAAATACCACGAATACCCCGAATACCATACCTCCCTGGACGATCTGAAATTCATTTCTCCCCGGGGGTTGGCGGGGGCGTACCGCGTTCTTCAGGAAACCCTGGACGGCCTCGAGTCCAACGGGACGTTTCAAACGACGGTGCTCGGCGAACCCCAGTTGGGGCCCCGGGGCCTCTACGCCAGCCTGGGCACCAAGAAAACCGACGCCCGGGCGGAGGATTACCTCAACCTCCTCGCCTACTGCGACGGCACCCGCGACTTGCTGGCCGTGGCCGAAATCATTCAACGGCCCTTGGCCGATTGCGCCCAATGGGCGGCGCTCCTGATGGAGCACGGCCTTCTGCGGAGGACCGCGTGACAGGGGTTCCCCCCATGCCCCGGGCCTTGGCCCGGGGAAAAAGCGCCCAGTGCTTGCGCGGGGTCCATGCCCCGCGCAAGCGGTGGCCGACCGCGGAGCGGGAGGCCATCCCTTGACCGCGTCCGCCGACCTTTTCGATTGGGAACGGCAAAACGCCTTCGCCCGGCTGTCCGGGGACGCCAACCCCCTGCACGTCGATCCCGCCGCCGCCCGGCGGCTTCTCTTCGGGCGGGCCGTGGTCCACGGGGTGCACGGCGTTCTGCGGGCGCTCGACCGATGGGCCGCCGGCGGTTCCGGCCCGGTTCGCCTCCTCCGGCTTCGGGCGTCCTTCGCCAAGCCGTTGTTCGTGGGCGAGGAGGCGCGCTGGCGTCCCACCGAGGACGCCCCCGGCCGGTCGGCCGGCGAATGGCTTTGGCGGGACGGCGTCCGCCACACGATCCAATGGACCTGGGCCGAGGACCCACGGCCCCGGAGGGCGGCGATGCCATCGGCGGCGCCCCCGCCGCGGACGCCCGCCCCGACTCCGCCCGCCGGCGCCGCCCAAGGCGAAATCCCCACGCCACTGGAGGGGGAAGGCGCGGCGCGCCTTTTCCCGGCCGCCTTTAAGCGCTTTCCGCCGGGCCAGCTGGCCGCCCTCTTGGCGACGACCCGTCTCGTGGGCATGGAGTGTCCCGGCGAACATTCGATTTTTTCCGAGATCGATTTGACGGACAACGACCGGACGGACCCCCGGTTGTCCTACACGGCGCGGGCCGCCCACCCGGCGCTGAAAATGATTTTGCTCGACGTCCACGGCCCGGGCCTGTCGGGTCAACTCAAAACCTTCGTGCGCCCGTCGGCCGTCGACCAGTTG
>DAOQNO010000425.1:0-1701 GCA_035332125.1 Elusimicrobiota bacterium
CCAACGAGGACATGAACGCGCCCATCGCCTCCGGATCCAACCCCGTCGATGCGGTGGTGATCCTTCCCTGCTCCATGGCCACGCTCGGAAAAATTGCCCATGGCATCGGCGACAATTTGATCACCCGCACAGCGGAAGTGGCCCTCAAGGAACGGCGCAAGCTTTTGTTGTGCCTGCGGGAAACGCCGCTGTCCACCATCGATTTGGAAAACGCCCACAAGCTTTCGCTCGCGGGAGCGATCATCATGCCGGTGTCCCCGCCGTTTTATCAAAAACCCGCCTCCCTGCCCGACCTGATCAACGGCTACGTGGACAAGATTCGGGGCGTTCTTGGATTGCCGGTCGAAGCGGGCTGGCGATCCCGGGACCTCGACTAAACGAGAAGCGCGTTGCCCGCCCCCTTTTCGGACCTGGGCTCTTTTTTGGCCCATTTGGAAGCCCGGAGGGATTTAATCCGGGTCCGAACAGAGGTCGATCCCCATCTCGAAATGACGGAAATCGCCACCCGCTTGGTTAAAACGGGGGGACCGGCTGTTCTTTTCGAGAGGCCCAAGGGATCGGCCTATCCCGTCGCCGTCAATTTCATGGCGACGGCGGGCCGCTTGGAACAAGCCCTGGGAAGACCTCCCGCTCAAATCGGTGAGGAATTGGCCTCGGCGGTCGAGGATCTCGTCCCCCCCCGCCCCGCGGCCCTGTGGCGCCACCGCCGATTGCTGACCCGGGCCTTCGCCATGCGCCCGCGCGGGGCCCCGGGCCTGGACGTTGTGGAAAAACCCGATCTGGGTTCCTGGCCGGTCCTCACCTGCTGGCCCGACGACGGCGGTCGCTTCGTCACCCTGCCTCTCGTTATTACCCGAAGCCCCTCCAACGGGCGCCAAAACCTCGGCATGTACCGGCTTCACGTCTACGACGGTCAAACCACCGGCATGCACATTCAAATCGAACGGGGCGGCGGGGCCCATCACGCGGAATACGAGGCCCGGGGTGAATCCATGCCGGTCGCCGTGGCCCTGGGGGGCGACCCCGTCACGATTCTTTCCTCCGTTCTCCCCCTGCCGGAGAACATGGACGAGCTGTCTTTCGCCGGATTTTTGCGGGGCCGGCGGACCCGCCTGTTTTCCCTGTCGAATGGGTTGCGCGCGCCCGCCGACGCGGAATTCGTGATGGAAGGCCACGTGCCGCCCGTCGAGCGCCGGGTCGAAGGCCCCTTCGGCGATCATTTTGGCCACTACAGCCACGCCGCGCCCTTTCCCGTTTTTCATATTTCCCGCGTCCATCGACGGACAAATCCCATTTATCCGGCGACCGTCGTCGGCAAGCCGCCCCAGGAAGACAAATTTCTCGGAAACGCGGTCCAGGAGATGCTTCTGCCCCTGTTGAAGGTGATGCGGCCCGAGCTCGTGGACCTCTGGGCCTATTTCGAAGCCGGGTTTCACAATTTGGCGGTGGCCTCGGTCCGTCAGCGATACCCCAAAGAGGCCATCAAAACCGCCTTGGGGCTCATGGGCCAAGGACAAATGTCCCTGACGAAATGCGTCGTTCTGGTGGACCCGTCCGTCAATGTCCGGAATTTCAGTCAGGTGTTGGACGCCCTGAGAAACCACTTCGATCCCGCCGACGACTGGATGCTTCTGCCGGGGACCCCTCAGGACACCCTGGACTTTACCAGCTTCAAAATGAACTTGGGAAGCAAGATGATCC
>DAOQNO010000426.1:0-1699 GCA_035332125.1 Elusimicrobiota bacterium
CCCCGCCAAGCCGCGGTTCGTGGCGGGGTCCATGGGGCCCACCACCAAGACCCTTTACGTCACCGGCGGCGTGACCTTTGACGGTCTCATCGAAACCTTTGAAATCCAAGCCCGGGGTTTGATCGAGGGCGGGTCGGATCTGTTGCTCGTCGAAACCGCCCAGGACACCTTGAACATCAAGGCCGCCTTGATCGGCATCGACCGGGCCTTCGCCCGGACGGGACAAAAAATCCCCGTCATGGTGTCCGGCACCATCGAACCCATGGGCACCACCCTGGCGGGCCAGGGCGTCGAAGCCCTCTACTATTCCCTCCAGCAGCGGGACCTGTTGAGCATCGGGTTGAACTGCGCCACGGGTCCCGAATTCATGACGGATCACATTCGGACGCTGGCCGACATTTCCCGCTTCGCCGTTTCCTGCTACCCCAACGCCGGACTGCCCGACGAAGAGGGCCGCTACAACGAAACCCCCGAAATGATCGCTAAAAAGCTCGAGCGGTTTGTGGACAGCGGTTGGGTGAATTTCCTCGGGGGCTGTTGCGGCACGACCTTTGACCACATCCGGTTGATCGCCCAGATGGCCGAAGGGAAAAAGCCCCGGCGGGCCGCCTCCGCGACCCGCTTCGCCCTTTCGGGCCTGGACCCCCTGGTGGTGACGGAAGAAATGCGTCCCGTGCTGGTGGGGGAGCGCACCAACGTCATCGGCAGCCGCAAATTCAAGAACCTGATCATCGAAGGGAAATTCGAGGAAGCCTCGGAGATCGCCCGCCACCAGGTCCGCGCGGGGGCCCAGATCGTGGACGTCTGCCTGGCCAACCCGGACCGGGACGAGCGGGCCGACATGGACAAATTTTTGGATTTCGTGACGCGAAAAGTCAAAGCCCCCCTCATGATCGACACCACCGACGCCGCCGTCATGGAACTGGCCCTGAAGAAATGCATGGGCCGATCGGTGGTCAACTCCATCAACCTGGAGGACGGCGAGGAACGCTTCGAAAAAGTCGTGCCCCTCCTAAAGACGTACGGCGCGGCCGTGGTCGTGGGATGCATCGACGAGGACAAACAACAGGGCATGGCCGTCACCCGGGAGCGGAAACTGGCCGTGGCCCAACGGTCCTACGACCTGCTCACGAAAAAATACGGCCTGGAGCCCGAAGACATCGTCTTCGACCCTCTGGTGTTTCCCGTGGCCACGGGCGACGCCAACTACATCGGCTCAGCGCGGGAAACCATCGAAGGTCTACGGCTGATTAAAAAGGCCTTCCCCCGGTGCAAAACGGTACTGGGCGTGAGCAACGTGTCCTTCGGCCTGCCGGAGGCGGGCCGGGAGGTGTTGAACGCCGTCTATCTTTACCACTGCGTGCAGGCCGGGCTGGATTTGGCCATCGTGAACTCCGAAAAACTGGCCCGCTACCCGTCGATCCCCGAGGATGAGCGGGCCCTGGCCAACGCGCTGTTGTTCGCGGATCCCGCCCAGTCCCGGGCGGCGGTGGACGCCTACGCCGCCCATTTCCGGGGGAAAACCACGGAGAAAAAATCCCCCGTGCGGGCCGGGGCCACGCCGGAGGAGCGCCTCCCCCGGAACGTCATCGAAGGATCCAAGGAAGGGCTGTTGGAAGATTTGGACGCCCTTTTGAAAGCCGGCCGGGCCCCCCTGGAGATCGTGAACGGCCCCCTCATGAAGGGGATGGACGAAGTG
>DAOQNO010000427.1:0-1698 GCA_035332125.1 Elusimicrobiota bacterium
AAAAAGTCAAGGGGCGGGGGCGAGGGCCCGTCGGGCCTTAAGAACCAGGTCCCGAGCTTCCACCGGTGTTCGGGCGAGGGCCGTCAGGTGGCCCATTTTCCGACCGGGCCGGGCGTCGGCCTTTCCGTAAAGGTGAAGTTTCACGTCGGGGAAGGCCAGGGCCCGGGCCCAGACGGGTTCTCCGCCGGCCCAGACGTCCCCCAGCAAATTGGCCATGGCCGCGGGGGCGAAAAAGTCCGTGGCCCCCAGGGGCAAGCCGCAGACCGCCCGCAATTGTTGTTCGAATTGGTTCGTGACCGAGGCGTCCAAGGTCAAATGCCCCGAATTGTGGGGCCGGGGCGCGAGCTCATTGATTAAAAGCCGGCCCTTTTTCGTTAAAAAGAATTCCACGCAGAGCACGCCGACGATGTCCAGGGTTTTCAAAACGTCCAGGGCGATTTCCACCGCCTGTTGCGCCTGCCCCGGGCCGGGGGTGATGGCCGGGGACACCGACACGTCCAAAATATGGTTGGCGTGGAGGTTCTCGATGGCCCCCCAGTGGGCCGTAGCGCCGTTGGCGCTCCGGGCCACCACGACAGATAATTCGCAGGCGAAATCCACGAAGGATTCCAATACCGCTTCCTGACCGCCCAGGGCGGCGAAGGCCGCCGGGGCGTCCGCGGCCGAACGGATCACCCGCTGACCTTTGCCGTCGTAGCCGAACCCGACGGTCTTGAGCACCGCGGGCGCTCCCAGGGCCTCAAGGGCGCTTTGTAGTTCCTCGAGCGAGCGCACGTGGCGGAAGGCGGCCACGGGGAAGCCTTTTTCCTGGAGGTACGTCTTTTCCCGAAGGCGGTGTTGGGAAACCCGCAGGGCCTCGGGGTTGGGCCGCACGGGGGCGAATTCCTGGGCCGCCGCCACGCAGGCGGCGGGGACGTTTTCAAATTCAAAGGTGACGACCCCGACGCCCTTGGCGAATTTTCGAACGGCGTCCAGATCGTCGTAGGAAGCGGTGATTTCCACGTCGGCCACCTGGCCCGTGGGGGTGTCCGATTCGGGGGAAAAGGTGTGAACCCGGTACCCCAGGCGCCGGGCGGCCAGGGCGAACATGCGGCCCAATTGGCCGGACCCGAGGACGCCGACGGCGGACCCCGGCGGAACGACGGCCGTCATCGGGGCAGCGGGGTCTGAAGGACCGTGGCGGTTTGTTTCCGCCGGAATTGGTGGAGCTTGCGGCGAAGGTCCGGGCGGGAGCCGGCCAAAATGGCCACGGCGAGAAGCCCCGCGTTGGTGGCGCCGGCCTTGCCGACGGCCAAGCTGCCGACGGGAATGCCCGCCGGCATCTGGGCGATGGAGAGGAGGGAGTCCAGGCCCTTCAGGGCCCGGCTTTCCACGGGAACGCCCAGGACGGGCAAAACGGTTTGGGCCGCCACCATGCCGGGCAGGTGCGCGGCGCCCCCCGCCCCGGCGATGATGACCTCGAGGCCCCGGGCTTCGGCCCGGTCGGCGAAGGACGCCAGGAGTTTGGGGGTGCGGTGGGCGCTCACCACTTTTTTCTCGTGGGGCACGCCGAAATCCGCCAGGACCTGCGCGGCGTGGCGCATGGTTTCCCAGTCCGACGTGCTGCCCATGATGACGGCCACCAAAGGTCGAATCACGACGCCATTGTAGAAAATTGTTCCTCCGGGCGGCGACCCCGGGAAAACGTCCGCGTCCCCG
>DAOQNO010000428.1:0-1695 GCA_035332125.1 Elusimicrobiota bacterium
GGGCCACGGTGGGACTGGTCGACCGGATTTTCACCCGCATCGGCGCCGGGGACAATTTGGCGGCGGGGGCCTCGACTTTCTTGGTGGAGATGCAGGAGGTCGCCAACATCCTGCACAACGCCACCCCCCGAAGCCTCGTGATCCTGGACGAGGTGGGCCGGGGGACGTCGACCTACGACGGCGTGGCGGTGGCCTGGGCCGTGGCGGAACACCTGGCCGGCCGGGGCGCGGCCGGCCCCCGGACGCTTTTCGCCACCCACTATTTCGAATTGACCGAACTGCCCGACCGGTTTCCCCGGGTGGCCAACGTCCACGCCGCCGTCCGGGAATGGGCGAGGCCCGACGGCAAAATGGACCTCGTGCTTCTGCACGAAGTTCGCCCGGGACCGGCCGAGAGATCCTTCGGCGTGCACGTGGCCCAAATGGCGGGCCTTCCGGCGGACTGCGTCACCCGCGCCGCGGCGATTTTGGCCGCCCTTGAAAAAGGCGACGCCCGCCTACCCGCGCGTCCCGCCGGCAACGGGCAAATGGACTTGTTTGCCAATCACCCCGTCCTGGAGGCGCTTCGCGTCCTGGACCCGGAGCGCCTGACGCCCCTGGAAGCCCTGCAGAAATTGGCCGAATTGAAAAGGGGATTGTGAACCCGCCCGGGACTCGACGCGCGGGGACGGCTTTGTTATCATTCGACCGCGGAGTCCGACGCGCCCCTTGAAGGAGGGTCCCTTGAAACCCGACAACCGACGACACAAACGCTTTCCCGTTTTGAAAGACATGGCCGAGCCGGTGGATCTGTTCGTCATGGACCAGCCGCCCCGCGAAGTTCCGGCCGTCCTGACCAACCTGTCCGCGGGGGGCATGGCCCTCGTCGTTTTCGCCCACGTGTCCGGCGACGCCAAACTGAAAATCCTTTTGGACGTCCACGGGTTGGAGAATCTCGAACTTCAGGGCCGCGTGGCCTGGACCGAAGTCAAAGGCGACACGACGGCCATTGGGGTCCGATTCGACCACCTTTCCCACGACACCGTCCACCGCATCACGAAAATGGCCGAAGACTTCCAGGACTGCGAACTCAAAATTTCCTTCGGGCTCAAAGACGTCTGCTTCCGTCAATGCGCCTATTGGACCCTCTGCGGCAAACCCGTCAAGTTGAAGCATTGAAGAACAAAGTCCGAAAGCTGCCGGACGACATCGTCCGGGGCATCGCGGCGGGCGAGGTCGTCGAACGGCCCGCCTCCGTCCTCAAGGAACTCCTCGAAAACGCGGTGGACGCCGGCGCCCGCCGCATTGAAATCGAATGGCGGGACGCCGGTCGGCGCCGCCTGCGCGTCACCGACGACGGGGGGGGCATGACCCCCGACGACGCGCGCCTCGCTCTCGAACGCCACGCCACCTCCAAAATTTCGGAATTGACCGATCTGGAAACCCTGTCGACCTACGGATTTCGCGGCGAAGCCTTGCCTTCCATCGCCGCCGTTTCGCGCTTCGGTTTGTCCACGCGCTCCGCCGAGGGCGAAGGCTGGTCCATCGCCCTGGAGGGGGGCCGGTTCCTGCGGGAAGGCCCGGCCGGCGTTCCCCCGGGAACCACGATCACCGTGGACGATTTGTTCTTCGCCGTTCCCGCCCGACTGAAATTCCTCAAATCGGACGCCACCGAGCGGGGCCTTCTCCTCCGCACGGTGGAGGACGTGGCCTTGG
>DAOQNO010000429.1:0-1690 GCA_035332125.1 Elusimicrobiota bacterium
AGAACCGGGAGGAATCGGGCGTGAGGGCCTCGTCAATCAAAATGATTTCCCCGCCAATCAGGCCGAACTCGAATTTCGTGTCGGCCAGGATAAAGCCCCGGGATTCGGCGTAGTGAGTGGCCTCGTTGAAGAGGCGGAGGCTCAGGGCCTTGAGCCGCCCGGCCAGACCGGACCCCACCAAATCCCCCATGCGCTTAAAGGAAATGTTCTCGTCGTGCTCCCCGTCGGGGGCCTTGGTGGCGGGAGTGAAAATGGGCGTGGGCAATTTGGAGGATTCCACCAGGCCCGGTGGCAATTTCTCCCCGCAGACGGTTTGGCTCACCTGGTACTCTTTCCAGCCGGACCCGGCCAGGTAGCCCCGCACCACGCATTCCACGTCCACGCGTTTGGCTTTTTTGACCAGCACGGCCCGCCCGTCCACCTCGGCGCAGACGGCCCGAAGGTCGGCGGGGAAATCGGCCACCCGGGTGGCGATCAAATGGTTGGGGCAAATGGCCGCGAGCCGGTTGAACCAAAAATTCGACGTTTGACAGAGGATCTTCCCTTTTTCCGGGACCGCCGTGGGCAGGATGAAATCGTAGGCCGAAATCCGATCCGTGGCCACGATCAGGAGCTTGTCGCCCAAATCGTAGACGTCCCGGACCTTGCCGCGGGTCCAAACTTTGAAAGGAAGGTTCGTTTTGTCGATGATGGTGGTCGTCGTCATGGTTACAAGTTCACCGGCCCGATTTAAAAACGCCCGCGTAGATCAACCCCAACCCCAGGGCCCCGACCAGCAGGGCCATTCCGCGAAGAATTCGAACGCGGGCGTTGAATTCCGCCCGATCTTTCTCCCGATCCCAATACCGCGGCGCCACGGTCGAATCCCGACGGAGCAACTTTCCCGTGGTCGTCGCCCGGGCGGCCAAACGATAAAAACCGCCCCCCAGCGCCAGACACGCCCCGCCGATGACGAGGTTGTTTACTCCCACTCAATGGTGGCGGGCGGCTTGGAGGAGATGTCGAGCACGACCCGGTTGATGCCCCGGACTTCGTTGGTGATGCGGGAAGAAATTTTAGCGAGCACGTCGTAGGGCAAGCGGGCCCAGTCCGCCGTCATGGCGTCCACCGAGTTGACGGCGCGGACGGCGATGGCGTTTTGATAGGTTCGCTCGTCCCCCATGACGCCCACACTGTTGACCGGCAGGAACACGGCGAAGGCCTGCCACAGTTTGTGGTACAAACCGGCGGCCCGGACCTCCTCTTCGATGATCCAATCGGCCTCCCGGGCCATGCGCAGTTTCTCCTCCGTGAGGTCGCCCAGGACGCGCACCGCCAAGCCGGGGCCGGGAAAGGGCTGGCGGAAAAGGATTTCGTCGGGGAGGCCCAGTTCCTTGCCGAGGGCCCGGACTTCGTCTTTAAAGAGGAACCGCAAGGGCTCCACCAATTTCATTTTCATCCGTTCAGGCAGGCCGCCCACGTTGTGGTGGGTCTTAATGACCGCCGAGGGGCCTTTGACCGAGACGCTTTCGATCACGTCCGGGTAGAGCGTGCCCTGGGCGAGGAACTTGGCGTCCTTGTGTTTTTTGGCTTCCTTCTCAAACACCGCGATGAATTCGTGGCCGATAATTTTCCGTTTACGTTCGGGGTCGGTGACGCCTTTGAGTTTCTTCAAAAACTGTTTTCGGGCGTCGACGATGGTGGTGACGTA
>DAOQNO010000430.1:0-1690 GCA_035332125.1 Elusimicrobiota bacterium
GTTCAACGCCGGGGCGCCACCGACAGCGTTGAGAAGGTTACAGCACAAGGCGAGGGTGCCCACGTCGGACCAATAGCCCCGGTGCACCTCCGCCCGAACCCGGTACCCTTCGGCGATCAAAGCGGGAAAGATTTCCCGTTCGATGGAAACGGGCCGCCCCGCGGGGATCCGCTGGACGATCTCGGGCTCGAACACGTAAACGCCGGCGTTGATCGTCCGGCAGGTGGTTTGCTCCGCCGACGGCTTTTCCAAAAAGCCGACGACGCGGCCGCCGGGGTCGGTTTGAACCAACCCGAAGGCCGACGGGTCTTTGACCTCCGTCAAGGCCAGGGTGGCCTGGGCTTTGGCGCGGGCGTGCCGGGCGGTCAAACCCCGCAAATCGATGTCGCTGAGAATGTCCCCGTTCAATATCATCGTGGTCCCGTCCATCGAACCGAGGGCTTTCCGAATGGCCCCCCCGGTGCCCAGGGGATCCCGCTCGATGGAATAATGGAAACGGACGCCCCACCGGTTTCCGCGGCCCAGGAGCGCCTTGAAATGCGCCGCTTTGTATCCCAGGGCCAAGACCACGTTCCGAATTCCCATGCCGCGCAAGGCGTCCAATTGGTGGGCGATCAAGGGTCGGTTGAGAACCGGCAAAAGCGGTTTGGGCCGCGTCAACGTCAGGGGCCGAAGCCGGGTCCCCAGCCCCCCCAGAAGGATCAGCGCTTTCATGGTCGGAATCGTTCCTCCGTCGAAAGATGGCGACACCAGGTTTCGGCCAACCCCTCCCGAAGGGAAACCCCCGGGCGCCAGCCCAAGACCCGGGTCGCCAAACCGAAATCCAGACAACTGCGCTTCAACTCCCCCGGGCGGGCCGGGCGCCGGACCACGGGCGAAGAGCGACCGGCCACGTCCCGCAGGACCCGAAAGAGTTCCTGGACCGAGGTGGCGCGTCCCGATCCGATGTTGAAAAACCCGCCCGAACCCCGGGTCAGGGCCCGGCGATTGGCCTCGGCCACGTCCCCCACGAAAACGTAGTCCCGTTCCTGGCGGCCGCTTCCGAAAACGGTGACGGGTTTCCCCGCGGACAGCCGCTGGCAGAAGATGGCCACGACCCCGGCCTCGCCGTGGGGGTCCTGCCCCGGTCCGTACACGTTGGCGTAGCGGAGCACGGTGAAATCCAATCCGTGAAGGGCGCGGTAGGCCCGAAGGTAAAATTCGCTCGACAATTTCGACACGCCGTAGGGGGACAGGGGACGCGGGGGATCGCTTTCCCGGGCGGGGCGGGCGCATTCGCCGTAATAGGTTCCGCCGGAAGCGGCGAAAATAAATTTTCGAACCCGACGGGCGCGTGAATTCTCCAACAATTGAAGGAGGCCCCGCAGATTGATGTCGGCGTCCTCCAAGGGATCGGCGACCGAACGGCGAACGTCGATTTGCGCGGCGTGGTGGTTCACGACATCGAACCGACCCCGGGCGAAAATCGACGCCAGGCCCGGCCCCCGGACGTCCGCCTTGACGAACCGGGCTCCCGACGGGACGGCCCCCCGGCGACCGTGGGACAAGTTGTCCAAAACGGTCACCGCGTGCCCCGCCCGAAGGTAGGCCGCCGCCACGTGCGACCCGATGAACCCCGCTCCGCCCGTCACCAAGATTCTCATGAGAGCCCTCTTTCTCCGTTTTGAACGCGCCCTTCGATCCAGCGCAC
>DAOQNO010000431.1:0-1685 GCA_035332125.1 Elusimicrobiota bacterium
CCTGGGGCTTTTGGGCGAGGGCCTCCGTTTCTTTTTGCCGCCCCGCTCGGGCCCGGCCGCGCGGCCCCGCCTCTTGTCCCAATTGGAATCCCCGACGGCCGCCGGTCCCGCGGATCTGGGCCGGGCCCTTCGGGAAGCCGCCCCCCGCCTTCCCCGCCGTGGCCTGGTCGTTCTCGTTTCCGATTTCTTTCCGCCGCTCGAAGGGTGGATGCCCGTTCTGCGGGAATGGACCGCCCGGGGGCGGGAAATCATCGCCTTCCAAACACTGGACCCCGCGGAACTGGCCCTGACGGGACGCGGCGTTTTGGAATTCAAGGACCTGGAAACCGACCTTCGCCTGGCCGTCGACGTGGACGGCGTGGCCCGCCGTTACGCCCGACTGGCCGAGGACCGCCAACGGCGGTTGGCCGCGGCCTTCGCCGCCCTGGGCGCCGATTTTCAAACCTTTCTCACGGATCGCCCGCTGGACGCGGCCCTGGCCCATTACCTCCGTCAACGGGACGCCCGGGCGTGACGTTCCTCTCGCCGGGTTTTTTGTGGTTGGCGCCCGCGGCGCTGGTCCCCCTGGCCCTCCACCTCCGGGGACGCCGCGGGGCGCCCCGACGGTCTTTCAGCGACGTGGCGCTTCTTCGCGCTGCGGCCGGGGCCTGGTACCATCCGGACCGCTGGCGGCATCTCCTTTTGCTGCTGGTCCGAACCCTCCTGGCGGCGGGGGCGGTCCTCTTTCTCGCCGGCCCCGTTTGGCGCCCCTCGGGCGGCGGGCCCGCCGGAGGCCCCGCGTGGATTCTTCTGGACGCCTCCTATTCCATGGGCGCGGCCGAGGTGGGGCGGTCGGTCTTTGAATCCGCCCGGGCCCGGGCCCGGGAGATCATCGACGGATTGCCTCCCGGCGCCCGGGCCGGCGTTCTTCTGTTCTCCGACCGGGTGGAAAGCGTCCTTCCGCCCACGGCGGACCGCGCCGCTCTTCGTCGTTTTCTGGAGGGGGCCGCCCCGACCCACCGGCCCACCGACGTGGGCGCGGCCCTGTCGGCCCTCCCGAAAGAGACGGCCGGGTCGGCCGAACCGTGGACCGTTTATGTGGTGTCGGACATGGCGGCCCACGGTTGGCGTTCCGCCCGGCCGAGCCTTCCCGACGGGAATACACGATGGGCCCTGTGCGAAGTGGGAACCGACTATTCCAACGGGGCGATGACCGAGGTTCGGGGCCTCTGGGATCCCTCCACCGCCCGCGTGCGCGGAAACCTGTCGGTGCGGGCTTGGGGCCCCCTCGGCCGACCGGAACGCGGATGGTCCGTGGCCGTGGCCGGGGAACGGCCCGTGACGGGGCGCGTCGCCTTGGTGGGCGGCCCGGGCGAAGCGACGTTCGCCTCGCCGCCCGTTCGATCGCCGGTGTTAACCGTGGCGGCCCGTGTGGAACCCGACCCGTTGCCCGAGGACGACGTGTTCTACGCCGTGGTGCCCCGTCGCGATCCGCCGTCCTTTTTAATTGTCAACGGATCGCCGAATTTGTCGCCCGTCAGCGACGAGGCCCACTATCTTCAGCCGGTGTTGGAAGCCTGGGAGAAAGACGGCGCCCGGGTCCGGACCGCCTGGCCCGGGGAAATTTCCGACGCCGCCTTGGCGGGAATCGACGCATGGCGGTTCCGGCGTTGCCCATGAACAGCCGAGCCGGCGAGTTCGGCGCG
>DAOQNO010000432.1:0-1682 GCA_035332125.1 Elusimicrobiota bacterium
CCCAGACTCAGCAATTTTTTTTGTTCGGGGGTTAAATTGTCCTTGGCCACGACCGTCACGTAATCCAGGCTTCCCAAGAGACCGGTCAGGGGATTTTTCAAATCGTGGACAATCATGTGGGTCAAATCCCGCTTGATTTTTTCAAGCCCTTCGAGCGAGGCCGCCATGTCGTTCAAGGCCTCGGCCACCCGTTGCAGTTCGTCGCCGGTGCGGATGTCGAGCCGATGAGACAGTTCCCCCCGGCCGATGCGCCCCAGCCCCGCCTCCAACCCCCGAAGAGGGTGGAGAATCCGATCCACGAGCGTCCATCCAATAAACCAGAACAAAGCCCCCAAAGCGCCGACAATCAACGCCAACCGGGCGCCCAGCCGGCGAACCGGGGCCAACACCCGTTCGACGGGGGCTTCCACCAGGGTGGCCCAGCCGAGCGCCGGCACCCGCTGGAGAACGACTTGGCTGCGGTCCTTTTCCTCTCCCCACACGTAAGACGCCGTGTCGGGGGCGTTGGCCGCCGTCAAAAACGATCGCACGCCGGGGCGCCCGGTCCAGTTTTCGTGCCCCAAAACCCGGGCCGAATCGGCGTGGGCCAGCAAATGCCCCTCCCGATCCACCACGGCGGCCTGCATGGAGGGCGAAGCGGCCTCGGCCACCTGGGTCCACATGCTTCCAAGCGAAAGCCGCGCCAACAGGACCCCGTGCCCCGACCCCGTCGGTACGGAAAGGAACATTTGCGGGATGCGGTCGCGGTCGGTGAAAAAGACGGGGCCGACGTAGGGGCGCCCCTGCGCCGCTTTTTCAAATTCGTCCCGACCGGCCCGGCGGGCGGCGTCCGGCCCCCACACCAATCGACCGTTGCGCCGGGCCGCGCGAACCAATCCTTTGCCGCCGCCGTCGTAAAGGGAGATTTCCATCATGTCGGGATAATTGGCCAATAACTCCCGAAGGGCGCTCAGCCGCTGGCGGGGTTTGACTTGAAGCAGGCGTCCTTGGGTGGCGAGAGTGAGCAGGCCCCGCTGGGTGCTTTCCACGTGGCCGGCCACCCGGTCCGCCAAGCGACGGGCCAATTCGCGCTGTTCTCGAAGACTCGACGCGACCAAGGACGACCGGACGGTGGCGTAGGCCAAAAGACCGGTCAGCAAAGCCGGCCCGGCGACGCTCAGGGAAAAAAAAGTCAACAGGCGCGACCGGAGGCTGGGCCGCAACGGGCCCCGCGCGGAACCCGTGCGGATCAGGAACGACACGTCGCGCCCCCAACGGAAAACGGCCGCGGGGAGGGAATTCCGGGCGGCCGTCGCAGGTTTTTTTCCGTCATAGATCGTGCTTTATTCTCACACGTCGTCGCCCGTCTGTCAAGGTGTTTCGCCGAAGGCGGCGAGGCGTTCGGCCACGACGCGGTCCTCCGGGAAATCCGCCCTCAAACTTTCCAAGTGCCGCCGCGCCTCCTCTCGGCGACCGGAAGCCGCCAAGGCGGCCGCCAAATTCAGGCGGGCCTCCCGATGCCGCGGTTCCCGCTCAATAAAACCACGGTATTCCCCGATGGCCACCGACCAATCGCCCTGTCGAGCGGCCAAATCCGCCACCAGGAGGCGCGCCAAGGGGCTTTGGGGAATCGTGCGGCGCAAGATTTCCGCGCTTTCCCGGGCCGAGTCCCAGCGCCCCGCGGCCGCTTCTCCCCGGACCCG
>DAOQNO010000433.1:0-1680 GCA_035332125.1 Elusimicrobiota bacterium
CATGGACTTCATCGATATTTGCCGGAACGCCCGGCGGGGATTTTTCCCACGGAAAAAAACCGAAAATAAAAAATGAACCACCAAGTCGTCCTTTGGATCGTCTTCAACCTCGTGGTCGCCGGAATGTTGTACGTCGACCTGGCTCTCACGGGGAAAGACCACACGATCGGCCTTCGGGAAGCCGCTCTCCGCACGGCGGCCTGGGTCGGGTTGGCCTTGCTGTTTTGCGCCGGCATCTATTTTTACCTTTCGCCGGCCAAGGCGGCCGAATTCCTTACCGGTTATTTGATCGAAGAGTCCCTGTCGGTCGACAACCTGTTTGTCTTCATCATGATTTTTTCCTATTTCAACGTGGATCCGGCGCACCAACCCCGGGTGCTGAAATGGGGCATCCTGGGGGCCGTGTTCCTCCGGTTGGCGCTGATCCTGCTCGGAACGTATCTCGTAAAACGGTTCCAATGGGTGTTCTACATTTTCGGGGCCATCCTCCTCTATTCCTCCTACAAAATGGCCTTCGGGGTGGAGAAGGGATTCAACCCGGACGAAAATCCCCTCTTTCGTCAAATCCGCCGGGTTTTGCCCATCACCGGCCCCGCCGGCAATCGTTTTTTCGTCCGGGTCAACGGCGTGCTTCACGCCACCCCGCTTTTTTTAACCCTGGTGATCGTCGAGTTCAGCGACGTGGTGTTCGCCTTGGATTCCATCCCCGCCATTTTCTCCATCACCCAGGACGCCTTCATCGTCTACACCTCCAACGTCTTCGCCATTTTGGGCCTGCGCGCCCTCTTTTTCCTGGTGGCGGGCTTGGTGCAGATGTTCGCGTACTTAAAATACGGGGTGGCGTTGATCCTCGCCTTCGTGGGGGTCAAGATGTTGATCATGCATTGGGTTCACATTTCCACCGCGGCCTCCCTCTCGGTGGTGGTCGGCGTCCTCGCCCTGTCAATTTTGCTATCGGTCCTGGTCAATCGGAGTCGCGGCCCCTCCTCCCCCGCGCCGGCCCCCCCGGCGTAATCCCTTCAACCCTGACCCACGTCATTTTTGCCCGTGCGGAAATCGAATAAAATGGCGATGATCTTCCTGGAGGTTCCATGAACGGCGCTCAATTGCATTTGGCATTGATCCATTTCCCCGTGGCGGGCGTCTTTTTCGCCCTGCTTCTGTTGGCCCACGCTTTTTGGAAGAAAAACGGCGACGTGTTGAACGTCGCCCTGGGGTTTCTCGTCCTGACGGGCCTCGCCGGTTTGGCGGCCTATTGGACCGGGGAGGGGGCCGAGGAGGTCGTTGAAAAAGCCGCTTCCGTGGCGGGCGGCTGGATCCACACCCACGAAGAGGCCGCCGAAGCCGCGCTCATCGCCCTGGAAATCGCCGCGGGCCTGGCCCTGGGCGGCCTGCTCTTTTTCCGCCGGTCCGGCGGCCCCCGGCCGGCCTACGTCGGCGCGGTGTTCGCCGCGACGCTTCTGGCCGCGGCCCTCCTGGGACGCGCCGCCCACCACGGCGGGCAAATTCGCCACACGGAAATCCGTCCCCCCGCCGCCGGGACAACGGCCTCCGTCGAAAGCCCCGACGCCGATGCCCGCTGACGGCCCGTCCCGCCCCAAGGCCGCGGGCGACCCGGCCCACGACGTTTTTCGCGGAGACCGGGGCTCGCTCGATGTTTTCTTCCGTCCCCGCTCGGTC
>DAOQNO010000434.1:0-1672 GCA_035332125.1 Elusimicrobiota bacterium
GCCGCTGAATGAGCGTGTCCTCCCGGTGGGGCCCCGCCGGGTGGACCACCAACCCCGCGGGTTTGTTCACCACGATCACGTCGTCGTCCTCGAAAAGCACCGGCACGCTGTCGGCGGCCGAAGGGGGGAGGGAGGAAAATTCGGGCAGCCGGACCACGATCACTTGGCCCGGGGCCAGCGGGTGCCGCGCGGGGGCGGGGGCTCCGTCCACGTCGATGCGGTTTTCCTTGATGAGCCGTTGGATCTGCGTCCGGGACAGGGATTCCAGATTCTTCGCCAGGAACACGTCCAGCCGCTGGGGCGCGCCCTTGTAGGTGAACCGCTTTTCCTTCGTCACGCGTTCCGCCGCTTCAACAGCCACGCACCGACGATCGCGGCCGCGGCGAGGGACAGACCCTGGGTCACGGTCACCGACCCCCACAACCGCCCCCGGTCGTCCCCGCGCGTGAGCTCCACGGCCCATCGGCCGAGAGCGGACAGGGCCAAATAGAGGGCGGCCAGGCGTCCCGGACCCGGGCTCCAAAAGGGCCGTCGGGCGAGGCGCCAAAGCCCCAGAAAAAGAAGAACGTTCCATCCCGCGTCGTAGAGTTGGGAAGGGTGGAGAGGAAGGCCGAGGGGGGCGAGGGAGGCGGGGTCGGTGAAGCGCACGGCCCAGGGAAAGTCGCAGGCCCGCCCGTAGCAACAGCCCGCGAAGAAACAACCCACCCGACCCAGGGCCTGGCCCAGGGCCAACCCGGGCGAAAACAAATCGGCCCAGGCCCGGATGGGCATTCCCCGTCGTCGGAAATGAAACGCGGCCGCCGACACGCCGCCGATCACCCCGCCGTGCCACATGAGGCCGCCCTGCCAAATTTTGAGGACGTCCAGGGGGGCCCCAGCGAATTCGCTCCAATGGACCAACGCGTAAAGGGCGCGGCCGCCCAACAGGCCGCCCACCACCAGCGCCGGGAGACTGTCCGACACGGCCGCGGCGTCCATCCGCCGGCGCCGGGCCCAGGCCACCGTGAACCCGTGCCCGGCCAGGACCGCCAGGGCCGCAAAGAGGCCGTAGGTGTGCAGGCTCAGGAATTTCCAGTGAAAGAGAAGGGGGTGCAAGTTATCCCTGGGAAAGGGACCGGGGGACGAAGTGCTGCACGACAAGGCAGGCGATGCCGACGGTGATGGCGCTGTCGGCCGCGTTGAAGGCCGGCCAATGCCAGCCGCCCAGGTGAAAGTCGAGGAAATCCGTCACGGCCCCCTGCCACAGGCGGTCCATCAAATTCCCCAGGGCGCCGCCCCAGACCAACGGCAGGGCGGCCCGGGACCAGGGCCCCTGGGACGCCAATTCCTTGCCGAGCTTGACCAGGACCGCGAGGATGACCAGGGTCACCCCGACGAAGAGCGCGTTGGTTTGGGGAAGAATGCCGAAGGCGGCGCCGGTGTTTTGCACGTGAACAATGGAGAAAATGGGGAGGAGGGGAATTTCGTGGCCGAAGGGCACCGTCGCCCGCAAAAGGGCCTTGGTCGCCTGGTCCAGGACCAGAACCCCGAGAGTGAGGGCGGCGGACTTTTTCACCGGGGCGCGGGGGCGGCCTGGGCCGCTTGGGCTTCGGCCTCGGTGCAACGGACGCAGAGGCCCGCGGGACCCAATTCACGCCACAGCCAACAGCGGGGGCACTTGGCGCCGGGGGCG
>DAOQNO010000435.1:0-1671 GCA_035332125.1 Elusimicrobiota bacterium
AGTCCGCAACTTTCTCTGCTGTATCAATTACCGAAAAACGTCGGTTTATTTGCCACTTTCCCCAGGACAACACCATTTGGAGCATCGGCTCGGGCTACGGCGGGAACGCCCTGTTGGGCAAGAAATGCCTCGCCCTGCGCATCGCCAGCGCTCTCGGCCGCCGGGAAGGCTGGCTCGCGGAGCACATGCTGATTTTGGGCATTCAATACCCGAACGGAGCGATCCGCTACGTCGCGGCGGCCTTCCCCTCGGCCTGCGGGAAAACCAACTTGGCCATGATGGTCCCGCCGGATTTTCTGGAAGACCAGGGATACAAAGTCTGGACCGTGGGCGACGACATCGCTTGGTTGCGGGTGGGGGCGGACGGCCGATTGTGGGCCTCCAATCCCGAGGCCGGGTTTTTCGGCGTCGTCCCGGGCACCAATTCCCACTCGAACCCCAACGCGGTGGAAAGCATCCGCCGCAACACGATTTACACCAACGTCGCCCGTCGGCCCGATGGAACGCCTTGGTGGGAAGGCCACGACGATCCGGCGCCGGACCAGGCCATTGATTGGCGGGGGCGCCCCTGGACACCCGAATCCACGGAAAAAGCGGCCCACCCCAACAGCCGGTTTACCGCCCCGGCGTCCCAATGCCCGTCCATCGCGCCCAATTGGGAAGACCCCCGGGGCGTTCCCATCGACGCCATTATTTTCGGTGGCCGCCGGGCGCGTCTGGCCCCGCTGGTGACCCAGAGCTTTTCCTGGAACCACGGCGTGTTCATGGGCGCCACCATGGCGTCGGAAACCACCGCGGCCCAACAAGGCGGCACGGTGGGCGTGGTGCGGCGGGACCCCATGGCCATGCTTCCTTTTTGCGGTTACAACATGGCGGACTATTTCGCCCACTGGCTGGAGATGGGAAAACGGATTCCCCGTCCGCCCAAGATCTTTTTGGTCAATTGGTTCCGCCACGGAGCCGACGGAAAGTTTTTGTGGCCGGGGTACGGGGAAAATCTGCGGGTTCTGCTGTGGATTCTCGAACGGGCCGCGGGCGGCGGTTCGGCGACGGAGTCCGCCATCGGTCAGTTGCCGACCTTGGACGCGGTCAACACCCAGGGGCTCCATCACCTGGGTCCGAACGCCATGAAGGAGCTTTTGGCCGTCAACGCCGGCGATTGGGAAAAAGAGCTTGCGGACATCGACGGTTTCTTCGCGAAGTTCGGCGACCGCCTTCCGGCGCCGCTCCGGGACGAGCGGAACGCCCTCGCCGCCCGGTTGCAGAAAACCCGTTAAGCCCCGCGCGTGACCACCGCCACCGCTCAGCTGATCAAGGATCATAAAATGATCCGCAAGCTGTTGGCCGAATTGGCGGAAGGCCATCCCCGGTTTCCCCAACTCCTGGCGACGACCGAACGGGTGGTCCTGGGCCACGCGTGGTTTGAAGACGAGTTTCTTTTACCGGCGCTGAAAGCCCGGCCGGGGCTGTTTCAACCCTTTCGGGAGGAAATCGTCCAGGAGCACCGGGACATCGCCGGACTTTTCCTCCGTCTCCGCGGGGCAACGCCCTCGGATCCCGTGGTCCGTCCACATCTTCTCACCCTTCGAGTTCTTCTGGAAACCCATTTCGCCAAGGAGGAAGACGCGTTGTTTCCCTTGGCGGAGAAAATCATCGGGGAAGAGGGGCTGG
>DAOQNO010000436.1:0-1670 GCA_035332125.1 Elusimicrobiota bacterium
CCCGACGGGCAGGCGCAGGCCCTGGAGCAGGCCCCGGGCGGTGGTCAAAAGGGATTTAGGGGCGATGGGGATTTCCCTTGGAGGGATCGAGGAGGTCTTTCGGATCCCCCTCCTCCTTGGCCTTCAGCGTTTGACGGAGGAGAAACCCGGCGTGGGGGTCCCGGGGATGGAGCTGAAGGATTCCGCGGCAGAGGCGCTCGGCGTCGGCGTATCGACGGGTGTAAAAAGCCCGGTAAGCCTCGTCCATTTCGCCGTAGGAGGCGGCCTCGGGGCCGGTCGGCTGAACTTTCAAATTCGCCATGCCGGAGTAAAGGAAAACGATCGAAGCCACAAACAGCGGCATGCCCCAGCGACGCCGGTAATGAAGGACGTAGGCGTCGTTGAAGAGAACGCCCCGGGCCAATTCATTGACTTTGAGGATGTACGATGGGCGGTAAAGGTAGGAAAGACTCACCGCCAACATGACCAACCCAGCGAGCAGTTTTACGACGGCTTCCATGGAAAGGATCTCCCTTAGACGTTGCGACGCGTTCCGCCCGGCCCCTCGAAGGGCCAGGGCAATATCCGGGCCCGGGCGGATTCGAACCGCCGACCCCCTGCTTAGAAGGCAGGTGCTCTATCCACCTGAGCTACGGGCCCCAAATCGAATTCTAACCAATAAACCCAATGTTCCCGAGCTGGGCTCGTCGCCCTCCGGCAGGCTATGACCGAGCCGGGGGAGGCGAGGAAATGGTTGAAGCGCGCTAGCGCGGAAACCGCGGGCCCCAAATCGAATTCCAACCAATAAACCCAAGGTTCCCGAGTTGTGCTCACCGCTCTCCGGCAGCGCTATGACCGAGGCCGGGGGCCGACCCCGCCGCAGAGCTCCTGGGGTCGGCGGCGCGCCGGAGGCGCGACCCCTCCGCCAAGGAAATGGTCGGAGCGTGACCGCGCCAGCGGAAATGCCGCGGGGGAGCGGCCGCTAGCGCGGAAACCGCGGGCCCTAAGTCGGAATTCTACCAAGAGCGGGGGCGGTTGGGCAGGGGCGATGCCCGAAAACGGGTGGGGCGGATAACTGTTTTTAAATCGAAAAATCGTCGTCCTGGCGGACGGCGCGGTCGGGGGCGGTCAGCAGAGCCTGGTCTTTTTCGTTGGCCAGGCGCGATTCCAGGAGAGCCAACTTGGCGGACAGGGAGCCGATGGCGTCGCTCAACACGTCGGGGAGGCGGCCGTGATCCAAATCCGGCCGATGGAGGTGGGCATGGGCCCCGCCCCGGACGATTTCACCGGGAACCCCGACCACGATGGAATCCGGCGGCACCGGCTTGACCACCACGGCGTTGGCGCCGACCCGGCTTCGCTCCCCGATTTCAAAAGCCCCCAAAACCTTGGCGCCCGCCCCCACCACGACGCCGTCCCGAAGCGTGGGGTGCCGCTTGCCCTTGTGCCAGCTCGTTCCGCCCAGGGTGACCCCTTGATAGAGCGTGACGTTGGCGCCGATTTCCGCCGTCTCACCGATGACGACGCCCATGCCGTGGTCGATGAAAAATCCGGGGCCGATGACCGCCCCCGGGTGGATTTCAATGCCGGTCCAGGACCGGGCGACCTGGGACAAAAACCGCGCCGGGGTTTTGAACCCCCGCCGCCAGAGAGCGTGGGTGAGCCGGTGGATCCACACCGCGTGCAACCCG
>DAOQNO010000437.1:0-1669 GCA_035332125.1 Elusimicrobiota bacterium
GCCGTCCCGCAAAAGCATGGCCGCCAACGCGAAATCGACTTCCTCCCGGGCCAACTTGATCTGCAACCAAAGGCGCGCCTCCGGTTCAACCGAAACACCGGTTTTTTCCAGGGCGCCCAACTCGTAATCCAATAGAACCTTGGCGTTGGCGATCCGAAGCCGATGTTGCGGGATCCAGCGGAAGAAGACCGGGAGATTTTCGGTGAAATCCGCGTTGGTCTCCTCGTTCGACAGAAAAACGAGCGGAAGCGGATTTCGATGACTGGCCCATCGTCCCAGAACCCGCGAAAGAGATCGCGCTCGAATGTCCCCGAACCGGGAACGAAACTCGTCCAAATCAATCACCAGCACCACGTCGCCGGCGTCGTAAGCCGCCTGCATCAAGGAGAGGATTTCGCGCAGGGAATCCCGGGGATCCACGGGGAATTGGTTGACTTCGACGGTCACCACCCGCCGGGGCCGATGATCGTTTTTCAACCGCTCCGCGAGAAGGCCGGGAAAAACGGCTTTCGTGTTGTCCGACGGGCAAACGACGTTGACCGATCGAAACACTTGACGATCCAGCAAATCTCGAACCACGCCGGTCGCTTCTTCAAAAGTGGCTTGGAATTCGGGCGACAGGTGGGTGATCGCTTCGGCGTTGTGGATGGCCAAACGCCCCCGCTGTATTTCGTTTTCCACCGACAGCGAGGCCAAATACGACCGCCAAATCGCGGCCACCCGCCCGGCTTTTTCGTCTTCGCGGGTCAACATGGCAAAAGACCCGGCCCCGGACTCTTCAATCAATTTATTCAAATGAGCGTCAATGATCTTTTCGACTTCCCGCTGGTTGGCGCTCATGGGGGGAAAGGCGAAATCGTAGGAGCGGGCTTTCAAAAACGTGGTGAGAGCCAGAATCGGATCGGCCAACGACCCAAAGGCGTCGGCCAATTTATCGAGCGGGGTCTTTTGAATTTCCGGAACGGCTTTTTCCAATCGTTGGAACGGTTCCAACAACCCTTCCCGGTTGCCGGCGTTGCTCGCCGATTCCACTTCCGGGCGCGCGGCGTCGACAAAGGCCCCGAGGGTTTTGACGAGCGCGGCGCGGGACGCCTCGTCCGCGGGCGGATTGTGAACGGCGTTCAATAGCAGATTCTCGTATTCCTCGAACTGCCGGGCTTTCTTTTGCGCTCCCGATTGGACGTAGTGAAGCAATCCGCGTCGATGATTGGCCAGCATCACGCCCACGATTTCGGCGGGCATTTCCTGGAAAAGGAAGTCGCGGTGGTCGCTGTTTTCGGGTTCGGAAACGATCGTGTTGAAAACGTCCGACATGGCCACGGGGTGGGTGTAAACCAGCGCCAGGAGCAATTCCCGTAATTTTTCGCGGTTTTCGTTGGTGTTGTGCTCCAGGGTGTAGTCCAACGCGTCGGCCAGCAATTCTCCGTTTTCTTCAAAATCGTCCAGGAGCGGGCCCACGGCCAAAGGCTCATGGGCGGATCCCAAAAGCCATTCCGCCGGATTCCCCCGCGGGGCGGCGACCGTTGGAGGAAACGCCTCGTCCGTGGAGGACGGCGGGGATGAAATCGTCCCCGCCCGGGGGCGGGCCGACTCGGCTTCCGGTTCCGCGTCCTCGCTTTCGGATTTGGTCGTCGGTGGAGGGAAAACGGGAAACCCGCCGCTCCCCAAC
>DAOQNO010000438.1:0-1659 GCA_035332125.1 Elusimicrobiota bacterium
ATGTCGGGGCCCTTGCTCGTGGCCGCCAACCACGCGTCCTACATCGACCCGCCACTGGTCGGATCCAGCCTTCGGCGCCCCTTGTATTTCATGGCCAAGGAAGAGCTGTTCCGGTGGCCGCTGTTCGGCTGGGTCATCGCCCAGGTCAACGCCTTTCCCATTCGTCGAAAGGAAGGCGACGTGGGGGCCTTTCGAACCGCCCGTAAGATTCTATCCGCGGGCGGCGCCATGATCGTTTTTCCGGAAGGTCGGCGTCAGCGGGGGGGCGTGCTGGGCCGCCCCAAGGGCGGGGTGGGCCTCCTGGCCGTCAAATCCGGGGTGCCCGTGGCGCCCGTCTATTTGCAAAACACCCACCGGGCCTGGCGGTTTCCCCGACTGCGGGTCGTCTTTGGTAAAACCCTGACGGCCCTTCCCGGCGAAACCGGCGACGCCTTCGCGCACCGCGTGATGGAGGCCATACAACAACTGAAGGAGTCCTGCGATGGATCCGCTGTCCGCTCTTAAGCCCGTCATTCAAACCCTGGTGTTCGCGGTGCTTTTCCTGATCCTGTTTGTTCTCCTCTTGCCGCCCCTGTTGCCCCTGCTGGGCCAAACCGCCGGCAAGGCCGTATACGGCGTCTTCGTCCTGGGCGCCGTTGCCGTGGCCCTTCGGCTGCGGCAACTCGCCCGTCGTCTTTAATTTCCCGGCGGCGGCCCCTTCGACCGCCAGCGAACCCCGTTGACGACCCCGTCGTCGGCGTAGAGCGTGACGTTTCGCCACTCTTTTCTCCCGTTGTCCCCGCCCAGGACCGTGAGGCCGATCACCGTTCCCGGCGCGCCCCCCGACCCCAACAGACGGCCGCCCGCGTAGAGCAGGCCGTGCAGATTCACCCCCGGCACCGGGTAGCAGCAGCGGCCCTCCCCGACGGCGGCAAACGACGGCCCGCCCCGGGCCGGCGGCGGGTTCTCCATCTCCCAAACCTCCGCGGCGCCGGAATCCCGATATTCGTCCCGGGCCCGGGAGGGGATCGTCGCCCCAAAGACGACGGAACTTCCCGACATCCAAACGTCGTGGCGGGCCCCGTATAAAACCAACGCCTCCACGTCCAGAAAAGCGGCGTCCAGCCCCGTGGCGTATCGTTCCCGGTCTTTGGCCTCCACGAACACAACCGCGCCCGGATCCCGCCGCTGAAAATGACTGAACACGAGAGCGCCGGGATTTAAGCTCGACGAAAAATAACCGCTTCCCGTCGGGGACGCCACCCCGAGGCCCGCCCCGCTCAACACTTCGCCCCCCGACCACACCAACGACGGCGTGGACGGGGCGGAACGAAGGGGCCACCGGGTGGCCGCGGCCCGGACCCGGTAATACTCGACGTCCAGGGCCGGCGTGGGCGGGCCGTCGCGATAGGCCCAATAGCGCCGGCCGTCGCTGTTCGGCGGCGCCGGGGAAATGTCCCAGGGCGCCAGAGCCCCCCGGGAATATTTTTGCGGGTAGGACACAAGGTTGTTTTGGGGCCAGCCGGTCAAAGACGGACGGGTGGAAACGTCCAGATCGCCGTCGACCACGATGGGCCCCCAATGCACGTGAAAATCGTTGGAAAGGGAAAGGGACCCCCGGGCCACCAGGGCGCCAGAGCCCCCCGGGAATATTTTTGCGGGTAGGACACAAGGTTGTTT
>DAOQNO010000439.1:0-1656 GCA_035332125.1 Elusimicrobiota bacterium
GCCAGGGGGACGGCCACCAAGGCCACCACGGCCCCCGCCAGAAGGTCCGCCCGAAAATCCGCCCCGCCGTACCCCGCCCGCCAGGAATCCCGCAAGGCCGAGGCCCAGCGCCACCCCGCCGCGCCCTCGCGAACCCCTTCCGAGTAGCGGTGGGTCATCGAAAACGTTTAATTGACCTGGGCCGCGTAGCGGACGGCGTTTTTAAAAATCTGAAGCCCCACGCCCGTCTTGGGCAAAGGCCGCACCCGGGTCCAATGGGAATGTTGGAACGGGAACGCGTTGCGCTCCGGATGGGGCATGAGGCCCAAAATATTGCCGGCGGCGTTGGTCACCCCGGCCACTTCCCGGGCGGACCCGTTGGGGTTGGCCGGATAGGCCGGCTTTCGACCCCGGGCATCCACGTAGCGGAAAACAACTTGGCCCTTCTTTTCCCATTGGTTTAAAAGGGCGGCCGACGCGGGCACGAATTTGCCTTCGCCGTGGGCCACGGGCAACGGGAACACTTCCGGAAGGCCCTTCACCCAAAAACTTTTGCGGGACGCGGTTTTGAGGAAAATCCACCGGCACTCGAAGCGGCCGGAATCGTTGTCGGTCAAGGTGGCCTGGACGCTTCCGTCCCAGGGTTTGTCATCGCCGGGCAAAAGGCCGGCTTTGACCAGCACCTGAAATCCGTTGCAAATGCCGATCACGGGACGGCCCAGACGGAGATAATCGTCCATCTGCTCCCGCAGACGGTACACCACGCGGTTGGCCAGCACTTTCCCGGAGGCGATGTCGTCCCCGAAGGAAAACCCGCCGGGGAACACCAGAACGCCGAAGTCTTTCAGGCGCGCCTCGCCGCGCAAAAGCGCGTTCACGTGAATCCGTTCGGGCGCGGCGCCGGCGGCCTCGAGGGCCCACACGGACTCGCCGTCGCAATTGGTGCCGGGGGAACGAAGAACCAGGGCTTTGACGGTCATGGGCGAATCCCCCCCCGCCAGGCTTTTTCCAGGTCCTTCACGGACCAAGACAGGGGTTTGCCGTCGGCGCCGGTCACGTCCAACCGGGGGGCTTCCCGCACCTGGCCCACGGCCGCGACCGGGAAGTTTTTGAAAAGGGCGTTGAACCCCCGGCGGGCCTTGGCGGGCACCTCGATCACGAAGCGCCCGTTGGATTCGGAAAACAGGATTTTGTCGGTCCGACGCTCGTTGGCGAGATCGGCGGAAAGCAGCGCTTTTCGAAGGTCCACGTGGGCCCCCAGGCCGCCGCCGAAGGCCATCTCGGCCAGGGCCACGCCCAGGCCGCCTTCGGAGCAATCGTGGCAGGCCGCCACGAGGCCCTCGCCGATGGCCTGGGCCAATTTTTCGTAGATCGGCCAGGTGGCGGCCGGGTCCAGGCGCGGCACGGCGCCGCCCCGGGTGTTGCGCCAAATTCCGTAGCGGGACCCGCCGAGCTCGTCCCGGGTTTCGCCCAGAACGTAAATGAAGTTTCCGGGTTTCTTGAAATCCATGGTGACGCATTTGGACACGTCGTCCACGAGGGAAAGGGCCGAAATCAAAAGCGTGGTGGGGATGCTCCGGCGACTTCCGGCCTTGGGGTCCACGAACTCGTTGAAGAGGCTGTCCTTGCCCGAAATGAACGGCGTGCCGTAGGCCCGGGCCACGTCGTGGCAGGCCT
>DAOQNO010000440.1:0-1656 GCA_035332125.1 Elusimicrobiota bacterium
GCAAGGACCGACAGGTGGAGGAGCGGTGTCCTCCGCGGGGCGGCCCAGGCTCCCTTGGATTTCAGCAACCGGTACATTTCCACATTGGCGTTGCCCACGGCCGCGCCGAGGGGGGTGGCGCCGAATCGATCGGGTTTATTGACGTCGGCGCCCTTGCGGATCAAGAGTTCGACCAATTCCATGTCGTTGTTCCTCAAGGCGGCCGTCAGGGGTGTTTCGTTGTATCCGGCGGCGTTGATGTCCACCCCCTGTTTGAGCAACGCTTCCACCATGTCGCGTTTTTGGTTCGACACCGCATGAACCAGTCCCTCCGCGCCTTGGTCGATTCCCCGATCGGTTTTCCGTTTGGCCAAATCCAATCCGTACTTGGAGAGAACCTCCAGCGACGACGGTTTCCCATACTGAAGGGCCACGCCCGCGAGGCTCGCTTTTTCCGCTTCCGAGAGGGGGGCATAATGTGGCCAGAGCATTCGGGTGATTTCGGGATCTTCCTGCTGAACGGCCAGCTCGAGCAGAGAACCTTTCCCGTTCGTGGTGTTTCGGGGGATCGCCCCCGCTTTCAACAACAACGCCACGGCCGCGCCATGGTTGAACCGCACCGCCTCGAGGAGCGGCGTGGTTTTCCATCCCTGGTTCTCAACGACGCCGTTGGGATCCGCTCCATGGTCCAGCAGGTTTTTTATGATCTCCAGGGAGGGGCTGGCGGTTCCCGCCCCGGGCCTCGGTGGCTGGGGGCGACACGCCGCCAGAAGCGCGGGGGTCAAATCTTTTTTTGTTGAATCGGGGGCCTTTTCGAGGAGGGCGGCCGACACCTCCGGAAGCCCCTGGCGAATGGCCTCCTGCAGGGCGGTTTGGCCGTATTGGTTAACGGCGGAGGGATCCGCCCCGGCCCGCAGCAGGGCGCGCACCATGTCGCCCTGACGGGCAAAAAAAAGGACGTTTTCGCCGGTGCGGGTTCTTTGATTGACCTTGGCCCCACGGGCCAATAGATAGGCGACGATTTCCGGCTCGTTTTTCCCGGCGGCCATCATTAGGGGCGACTGTCCGTCCCCCCCGCGACGGATTTTGTTGGTCAGGTCCCCCAGATTGATTGCGTTCACGTCCAGGCCGTTCTCCACGAGAAGCTTGATCCGATCCAGCGAATACTGGGGATTTCCCGTTTGGGTGGTGTACAGGGCCGCCTGAAAGACCAGAGCTTGGGATTGGGGGGAAAGGGGTTTTCCGGGTTGTCGGTGCTTTTTTATAAGGGCGATGACTTCGGGAGTGCACCGCTCCAAGGCCATCGCCCAAAGGGTGTCCCCGGCCGTGACGCTGTTGACGTTTAGCAGAACTTCGGCGTCCGGGTCGGCGCCCTTTTTGAGAAGCGCTTCAATCGTGGGGGCGTCGTTCCCCTCAATGGCCCGGAACAAATCGTCGTCGATGGGCCGCCGCGTGATGTTGAGCCCCAGAACGGATTGGGAAAGAAACAGGAAGGCCGCAAACGCTGTGCTTTCTATTGAATGAAACTTTTTCAAGGGACCCTCCCCGGTTTCCGCCGTCTTGGGGTTCAATTTATATTATTTCGGCAAACCTTTGGAATCCGAGCCTCGGTCCCCGCACCCGTCGCCCGGCAACGGATCCGCCAAGGGTTTTGCTACGCGCGCACCCGGGGCGACG
>DAOQNO010000441.1:0-1653 GCA_035332125.1 Elusimicrobiota bacterium
CGGCGGCCGCCGGCGGCAATTGTTGATTCATTTCGATCCCGCCGCCCTGGCCCGGCACCGGTTGACGCCCCTGGAGTTGGCGGGAACCCTCGAGGCCTCCAACACGCGCCTTCCCGCCGGGACCCAACGCGCGGGCGACCGCTCCGTGGCGGTGGAAACCGACGCGTTGGTCCGCACCGCGGAGGATATAAAGAGAATCGTCGTGGGCGTCTCCGGCGGCCGCCCGGTCACTCTGGCCGACGTGGCCCGGGTGGTCGACGGCCCCGATGAAGAAGAGGCCGATGTCGCCCAGTGGGAAAAAATCGGGGGCGAGGGCCCGGAAGGACGGCCCGCCGTGACGGTGGCGGTTTCCAAGCGCCGGGGGGAAAACGCCACCCGGGTGGCCGAGGAAGTGATGAAGCGGATCGGGGACGTTCGCCCGACCCTGCTTTCCACCGGCACCGCCCTGGACGTCACCCGGAACTACGGGGAAACCGCCAAGGAAAAATCCAACGAGCTCCTATTCCACATGGCCCTGGCCACCCTTTCCGTCACGGTGCTGATGGCCTTGGTCCTGGGGGTGCGGGAAGCCCTGGTGGTGTTGATCGCCATCCCGGTGACCCTGGCCCTGACGCTCCTGGTTTATCATCTGTTGGGATACACGCTCAACCGCATCACCCTGTTCGCCCTCATCTTTTCCATCGGAATCCTCGTGGACGATGCCATCGTGGTGGTGGAAAACATCCACCGCCATTTCACCCTGAACGACGGTCGTTCCCTCTGGCGACTTTCGGTGGACGCCGTGGCCGAAGTGGGCAATCCCACCATCCTGGCCACCTGGGCCGTCATCGCGGCCATCCTCCCCATGGCCTTCGTGTCGGGTCTTATGGGGCCCTACATGCGCCCCATCCCGGTGGGCGCCAGCGTGGCCATGTTGTTTTCCCTCGGCATCGCCTTCGTGGTCAGCCCTTGGGCTTTCGCGCATATTCTGGAATGGTGGAAACCCCGTCCCGTCGCGGGACACGGCGCGGAATCCCGCTTGGACCACTTCTACCGGCGGATGATGGGAACCCTTCTGTCCTCGGTCCGGGCCCGGTGGGCCTACTTGTTGGGCACCGCGGTGTTGCTGGCGGCCGCCGCGTCCTTGGTTTACTTCAAGGCCGTCACCGTTAAAATGTTGCCCTTCGACAACAAAAACGAATTTGAAGTCGTCCTGAGCCTCCCGGAGGGCGCCGCCCTTTCCCAAACAAAACGCGCAACGGACGAAATTGCCCGGGCCCTGCTGGAATCCCCCGAGGTGGAACGCGTGACCAATTACGTGGGAACGGCCGCTCCGTACAACTTCAACGGACTGGTTCGGCATTATTTCCTCCGTCAGCGCCCCCATCAGGCGGATTTGGCGGTGAACCTCACGGACAAGAAAACGCGGCACGTCCAAAGCCACGGCATCGCCACGCGGCTCCGTCCCGGAATCCAGGCCATCGCCGACCGCTACGGCGCCCGGGTCCAAGTGGCCGAAATCCCCCCGGGGCCGCCGGTCCTCTCGACCCTGGTCTTTGAGCTTTACGGACCCGACAACGCCCGTCGGGACGCCTTGGCCCGGAAATTGGAGCAATGGCTTAAAACCGCGCCGGGGGTCGTGGACGTGGACAGCTATGTCCCCGCCCCGGAACC
>DAOQNO010000442.1:0-1653 GCA_035332125.1 Elusimicrobiota bacterium
GATCGGCTGGGTCGACCCGGGGGGGAGAGTGTCCATGTGCGCGAAGGTTTTGGTGTAGACCCGGGTCATGGCCTCCTCGGGATTGGTGCCGACCTTGAAGCGGAGGATGAACATCGCCAACCCCGGTTCGGCCGTCGAATAGACATATTCCACGCCGGGGATTTCCCAAAATCGGCGTTCGCCCACGTTGATCAATCGCTCCTCCACCTCCCGGGCGCTGGCGCCGGGGAAGCCCACGAAGACGTCAAACATCGGGACGTTGATCTGGGGTTCCTCCTCCCGGGGCAGGGCGAGGGTGGCAAAGAGGCCGAAGGTCAGGGCGGCGCCCACCAGGAGGGGGGTGAGCTTGGATCTTAAGAAGGTCTCGGCCAACCGGCCGGCGAGTCCGGCGTGTTCGTTCTTCATGGACGCGACTCCAGGCCGCCGCCCAGGGCGGCGATGTTTTTATCTTCCAATAAACCGGCCGCCGCCAGGACCTGGACGTGGCTCCACCAAAGGGCGTGCCGGGCCTCCGCCCGGGCTTTTTCGGCGTCGGCCAAGGCCTGCTCGGCTTTGACCAAATCCAGAATGCTCTGCCGCCCTTCCCGGTAGAGCGGTCGGAAAAGCTCCAGGGATTTTTGGGCCTGTTCCACGGTCCGGTCCAGCTCCGAGGAGACGGCGACGGCCGCCGACCGGGCGCGAAGGGCCCGGCGCCATTCGATTTCGGCCTGTTCGGCGAGAGCTTCCCGGCCGCGCCGGGCCGCCGAGGCGAGGGCCGTCGATCGGCGCTCCCGGGCGCCCCGGGCGGGGTCCCCGAGAGCCCATTGAGCCCGAAGCATTAGCAGGCGTTGTCCGGCGTTGCTTGAAAAATCATCGGTGTTGGACTGCGCTTCCGCCAGGGCGTCGACCGTGGGCCAGGGGAACCTTCCCGCCTGTCGGGCCGCCGTCGCGGCTTGAAGGGCGCCGCGGTCCAGGGCGGCCAAATCCGGGCGGTCGGCCAGGGCCCGGCGCATGGCCTCTTCGGACGGCAGGGAGGGCGGCGAGGCCTCCAGGGATCCAGCGATTTCCACCGGCGAGACGGCGTCGCCCCGGAGAAGGGCCAACGTTTCCCCGGCCCCCGCGCGTCTTTCCCGGGCCTCCAAACGTTGAGCCCGCAGGGAGGAGAGGACCGCTTCCGCGGCGAAATAATCCGACCCCAACACCAATCCCTTGGCCCGCAATTTTTGCGCGCTGGCGATTTCCTCCTCGGCGGCTTCGATGCGGGCGGCCAGCGAACTTTCCATTTGACGGGCCAGCATTTGCTGAAGCGCCCCTTCCAACACCGCCCGCCGAAGAGACTGACGGGCCTGCTCCTCCTCCCAGGCCGCTTTCTCGACGCCCAGGGCCGCAAGCCGCTCCTGGCTTTGAATGGCAAACCCCGCGAACAACGGGACCCCCAGGGCCAGGGAACTGCGCAGGTGCGTGGCGTACCCCGGCCGGTTCAGGGCGTCGACGGCGAAATCGGACGCCGTAAAAGAACGGCGATCCAGGAGGGAGGCAAAGGCGTAGACCGGTCCGTCTCCCCGGGTCAACTGGCTGAAAGCGGTGAGTCGGGGAAGCCGCTGAGCCCGGGCTTCCGCTAGTTGCGCCTGGGCGACGCGGCGCCCGGCGTCGGCGGCGGACAATCCGGGATGG
>DAOQNO010000443.1:0-1652 GCA_035332125.1 Elusimicrobiota bacterium
ATCGTCCCCCGGATGGGTCGTGGCCTGGCAAGCCCTGTCCTTGGTGCTCCACGTTCTCGTCGGGTTGTCCTGGGGGGTGGTGTTCCGGAACGCCTGGGATTTGGTCGGGGACCTGTGGAAGCCCTTCCGGCGTGGCCATTGGACATTGTTACGCCAGGTCGCCGTGACCGCCCTGGGGGTCTTTGTCTTTCACGCCGCCGTTTGGTTGCGGGACGTTGGGCGGCATCCGGCGCTCTATCTTCACCTGGCCGAAGGGCGCTGGGCCATCGCCCGGGGCGCTTACCTGTTGATGGCCGACGGCCGCCCCATTTGGCTGCGATGGCCTCTCCAAGGGGTCGCCTTTTTGGGTTTGGCCGCGGCGGGCCTGAACGTCGTCCGCCGGGTCGGATTGTGGTTTTGGGGGTTCAATCGCCCCACGCGCCTCGCCATCGCGGTCCTGGGGTCTTTCCTGGCGCTTTCCGCCGTCGGTTTTCGCGCGGTGTGGAGGGCCCAACTGACCCCGAGCGCCGGACCCAACGCCGTTGTTGTCGTCGTCGACGGACTTCGCTCCGACCGGCTTTTCCGGGCGGAGGGCGGAAGCCCCGCGCCCCGGCTCGTGCGCTGGATGGCCCGGGGACGAAGCTTCACCCGTTGCGTGCCCCCGGCGGCCGACGCGGACCTGTCGCTGATGACGTTCTTGACGGGCCAAACGCCGCTTCGGCACGGGTTCCGTTCCCGTTGGGCGTCGGCCGGGGACGCCCGCCTCGGCGCCGAGGCGTTGCCCCTCGTCTTGCGCGCCAACGAATTTCGCACCGGCGTGCTCACGGACGCCGGGGGGGATTTGTACGGCCGGCTGGCGGAAGAGTTCGACGAAGTGCGCGCGCCGGCCCGCGCGGCGCGGTCCGCGTTGCTCCGTCGGGCCTTGGAGGGATCGCTTCCGCTGCTCCCGTATTTGTCGGGCCGGGTCGGGCGTTCGTTTTTCCCCCCGCTGCGGGGATCGGGGGTTTTGGCCGATCCCGACCTCCTGACGGGGGAAGCGGCGGATTGGTTGCACGCCCATCGTTTTGAATCCCGGTTTGTGCTCCTGGTTCACGTCTCGGTGTTGACCGAATGCCCCGCCCCCGTGAACGCTCGCGCCTGGAGCGCCTGGCGCTCCCGCGCCGGGGACGCGTCGGCGGGGGGAAGCGCCTTCGACGAGCGAAGGCTCTACGACGCGAATCTTGCCGCCCTGGATCACGCGCTGGGCGGTCTCGCGGACGCCCTCAAAACGGACGGGTTCGAGGAAAACACCCTCGTCGCGGTCTGGTCCCCCCGTGGGGCGGCGCTATCCCCGGAGGACCGCGAAAAGGCCGCGGTCCTGTCCGGTCCGGTCTTCGACGCCGCGCCCTTCGCCCTCATGGAGCCCCATCTTCGTTCCGGCGCCCGGCGCCTCCCGGGGTTTGTCCGCGCCCACGACGTGGCCCCGACGCTCATGGACGAATTGCGGCTGCCCGTTCCGGAGGCCATGGAGGGCGTTCCCGTCTTCGAGGGCGCTCCCGCGGTCGAAGACGCCGCGGTGGCCTACAGCGAGACCGACGGCTTGACCGATGGTCCGTTTCCGCTGCCGTCGGCGGCGCGGCTCACGGTGGAGGACCGGGACGCCCCGGGCCGGTTGACGCTCGACCCCGCCAACG
>DAOQNO010000444.1:0-1646 GCA_035332125.1 Elusimicrobiota bacterium
GAGCTTGTAGCAGGTGTAGGTGTCGGTGTAGCGGGCGCCGGTCAGCCCGTTGATCCAGGCCGTCATGAGGCGATTGCCCCAGAGGAATCGGCGGTAGATGTTGGGGTTGGCGCGGAGGAACCGGGAGCCGAAAACGGCGCGGGCGTTGTCGCGCCGGGCGACGTCCAGGAGTTCCCGGTAATCCAGGGGGTCGTATTCCAAATCGGCGTCCTGAATGGCGGTGAATCGGCCCCGGGCCCGGGCCAGGGCCGTTCGAACGGCCGCCCCTTTCCCGCCGTTGGCGGCGTGGAAAAGCACCAGCGTGTTGGCGGGGCGAAGGCTTTCCAGCTTCTCCCGGGTGCCGTCGGTGGAGCCGTCGTCCACGACGATGATCTCGTGGGATTCGGGGAAGCCGTTCAAGGCCTCGAGGACCGATTCAATGCTTTGGATTTCGTTGAAGGCGGGTACCAGAAAAGACAACGGCGGGGGCGCCGACGGGCGTTGATCGTGAACGACGCGGGCTTCGCTCACGGGAAGGGACACGCGATCAAAGGCCCAGGGGCCGGGAAACGCTGAGAAAGGTCGTCTTAAACATTTGTCTTATGCACACCGTGCGCGGGGGGGGACTTGAACCCCCAATGCCTTTCGGCATACGCACCTCAAGCGTACGTGTCTGCCAATTTCACCACCCGCGCACGGTGGGCACAAGACAAAAATCGGTTTACTTCTTGGTCGAAGCGGGCGCCGGGGTGGCCGGGGCCGGGGCGGCTTCGGGCGCCGTGGGCGCCGCGACGGGCGGCAACACCAGGTTCTGGGTCACGCTGCGGGTTCCGCGGCGGGCCGCGTAAAAGGTCAGGAGGAGCGAGGTGGTGAAAAAGGCCACCGCGAAACCGGTCGTGACTTTGCGGATGAAGGAGGAGCCCGACGGTGCCGAGAAAAGCGCGTCGCCCCCGCCGCCGCCCATGAGGCCGGCGAACCCGGCCCCTTTGCCGGACTGAAGCAACACGACCAAAATCACCAACACGCAGACGACGACGTGGATCGAGAGGACGATGCTGTAAATCATGGGGTCTCCTGGGCCTACCGGGCCAAGGCGGTCACGCCCGGAAGTTCCTTGCCTTCAAGGAATTCCAGGGAGGCGCCGCCGCCCGTTGAAATGTGCGAAATTTTGTCGGCCAGCCCGGTGGATTGAACCGCCGCCACGCTGTCGCCGCCGCCGACCACCACGACGCACCCTTTGGTGGCCGCGTCGGCCGACAGGGCGGCCACGCGCCGGGTGCCCGCGGCGTAACGGTCCACTTCGAAAATGCCCATGGGGCCGTTCCAGAAAATCGTCTTGGCCGCGGCCAGGGGGCCGGCGACCGATTGAAGGCTCTTGGGCCCCACGTCCACGCCCAGCTCGTCGTCCGCGATGGCGGTGCCCGCCGTGTCGTGGGCCGACGCCGGGTTGTCGATGGCTTTGACCGCCACGTGGTCCAGGGGCAACAACACCTGGGCGCCCCGAGCGGCGGCTTTTTTCATCAGGTCCTTGGCCAGGTCCACTTTGTCCGGTTCCACCAGGGATTTGCCCGTGGCCACGCCCTGGGCCCGCAAAAAAGTATAGGCCATGGCTCCGCCGATCACCAGCGAGTCCACTTTTTCGATCAATTTGTCCAACACCTCGATTT
>DAOQNO010000445.1:0-1645 GCA_035332125.1 Elusimicrobiota bacterium
GCTCCAGAAAGACGACGAATTCGTCCAATTCGCCGGAGGTTTGAAAGTCGCGCTCCGTGGCCTTGAAGATAACCGCCGTGGCGGCCGCCGCGAGTAACAGCGCCGCTCCCAGAATTTCAACCCGACGGTGAAAGAGCCGCCGCCAATGGCCCTCAAAACCCCGGAAAAGGGCGAAGCCCGCCGCCGTGAGCCCCAGGGCCGTGAGCAGAAAGAAAATCTTGGCCGGCGTCTTGCCCCCAAGCGCCCACAACCCCGCAAACAACACCACAAACAAAACCAACCCCGCCCAGGGCGGCAGACCCGCCAGGGAATGATGGCCGGCCAGTGAGTTGAGACGGGGCTCAAGGCGGGCGGCGTAAAAGGCCCGGGCTCTCTCCAGAGCCCGCTTTGAGAAGGCTGCTCCGCGCTCCCACATAAGCGTCCCCAACCTGTTTAAGTCCTCGCCCCATTTCTTCGCCCGGGATTCCAGCGCCCCCCGAAACGTCGGCCATTTCGGAGGGCCTTTAAGAACCAGGCCGGAAGCCAGGAGGGGAACCGCCGTCAATGAAATGCCCAGGGAGGCGAAGAGGGAGGCGCCCACGGCCGCCGCCACGTCGGTGTACATCAACTGGATTTCCCGGGAGAGGAAAAGAAAGGGAACGAAGACGATGGCGTTGGTGACGGTGCCGCCGATCAAGGGGATGACCATTTCCTCCGTCGCCTTGAGCGCCGCCTCCCGGGCGGCGGGGCCGGGCGGGGGGAGGCCCAGTTCGTTGATGTGTTCATAGACCACCGTGGCGTTATCCACCAACATGCCGAGCCCCAGGGCCAGGCCGAAGAGGCTCATGACGTTCAAGGTCAACCCGCAGGCCTGGAAGAGCAGAAAGCAAAAAAGCGCCGAAAGGGGCATGCTCCCCGCCACGATGAGCCCAGGCCGGATGTCCGGGTCGAAAAAAGCCAATAGGAGAAATAGCCCCAGGAGGATCCAGTAGAGGGGCTCCATGCGGGCGTCGCTAATTTTTAGGAGGGCGGTGACGCACATGAGCGCCAAAAGCCCGCCCAAAACGACGCCCGCCATTCGCTTGGTGGAAAGGCGTTCGCTTTCCACCAGGCAGAGGGAAAGGAGGATCAAGAGAATCCCACAGGCCAGGGACACGCGAACCGATACCACCGCCGCCAATATCCCCACGGCCTGGTTGGAGACGACCACTTGGCGAAGGTCTTTCCGCGTTCCCGCGGGAAGGTTGCGCCAGGCCTTGTCCCAGGCTTTTTCCAGGTCGCGCACCACCCTCAAGGTGTTGGCGGAGGATTCCTTTTGAACGTAAAGGGACACGGCGGCTTGGCCGTTCAAACGGGAGAGGCTCTCTGGTTCCAGGTAACTGTCGGTGACGGTGGCGACGTTTTCCAGCAGGACGGTGCCGCCCGCGCGTTCGATCAGCCAGGCCTCGTCTGTCACTTCCAAGCGGCGGATCGCCGATGGCAAAGGCGGGACGTAGCTCAGCTCGGCGGCCGGCAGGGAATAGCCTCGCAGCTCACCCGACTGATACAGCGTAATCAAGCGGCCGTCGTCGAGGATCTCGGCATTTTCGACCCGCGGGCTCACGGCCGGGGCAGGCAGCGAGAGCACCGTCGCGGCCCGGCTTGCCCCATGGGCCTGGGTGTCGAG
>DAOQNO010000446.1:0-1635 GCA_035332125.1 Elusimicrobiota bacterium
TCATGACGGGATACGTCGTCAAAAAGAACGATTTGGTGGTGCGGCGGCCCTAAGCCCAGAATCGAATTTCCGTCGGAGATAAACGAACCCCGCCTTCGGCGGGGTTTTTTATTTGGGGAGGGGGGAGGTCCGGGTTTTAAGGAAGTGGACGTAATCCGCAATGCCGTCGGCCGGCGGGAAGGCGGCTTTGAAGCCCATTTTGGTGTTCGAACGGTTCATGTCGGCCCGGGTGGCCTCCTGGTAGAACCCGTAGGGATTGTCGAAATACTCGGTTTTCGGCGTCACGCCCAGGGCCCGGCCCAGGTGGGCGATGAGGTCGTTGAAGGTCGTGCCCAGGCCGGTCCCCACGTTGAACACGCCGTTGCCCGCGTATTCCCAGGCCTTCCAGTTGGCGGCCACGACGTCCTTCACGTACACGAAATCCCGGTACTGCTCGCCCCATTTGAATATCCGGGGGGATTTGCCGGCGGCGATTTGAAGGTAGAGCTGGTAAATCATGCTGGCCGCGGCCTTTTTGTGGAATTCCAGGGGGCCGTAAACGTTGAAATACCGAAGGCCGACGGCCTGGACCGCCGGGTGACCGTCGGTGAACGCTTTGGCCGCCTGTTCCATCTCCACCTTGCTCACGCCGTAGATATTGGCCGGGGCGGGCGTTTGGTCCTCCCGGTTGGGCACCGGACCCTTTCCGTAGGTGGCGGCGCTGGAAGCGTAAACGACCTTGGGAGTGCCGGTGCGATGGGCGGCCTCCAAAATTCGCACGAAGGCGTGCACGTTGACGTCCCGCATCAACTTTTCATCCATCACGGTGGTGTCGGTGATGGCCGCCTGGTGGAACACCCCGTCAAACCGCCCCAGGGCGGCGAAATCGAAATCTCGAATGTCCCCGGTGTGGACGGTGCCTTTAAAATCGGCCAAATTCTCCCGCCGCCCAACGGCAAAGTGATCCAGGGCGTGGACGTCGTGGCCCCGTTGGGCCAAAGTGAGGGACACGTTGGCGCCGATCAATCCGCCGGCGCCGGTGACGAGAAACCGCATGAACGACTCCTTCAAAGGGGGATGAGATCATTTTACCACATCGCGCGATTTTAGACTCTTGAATTACAGTCAATCGGGGGTATGCTTAAGGTCGACACCATGGGAACCCTATTCGATCGATTGACCCCAAAGCATTTCGCCCGCGGATGGCCCATTTTTTGGCGAATGAACCTGCCCCATTGGGTGAGCCTCTTGCACTTGGGGGGGGCCATCGCGGGGGCGTTCCGCGCCGAGGACTTCTTGGCGGATGGACCCCTGCGCCGCTGGCCCGCCGCGCTGGAATCGCCTTTGTGGACGACGGCGGTCTTGAGCGCCGCGTTGTTTCTGGTTTTCTGGCCGCCGGTGCGGTGGCTTCGGCGGGGACTTCGACGGTGGAGCGACGCCGATTTCTGGAAATCCCAATTCGCCCTCCTGGACGGGCTGGGAAAATTGAGCCGGGGCATCGCCACGCTGTTGGCCGTTCTCGTGCTCTTGTGTCTGTTGGGAAACGACGGCGTTTTGGCGGGCGGTTCCTGGCTGAAAACGGTTTTTTTCCTGTATGCCTTGCTCCTGGCGGGGGTTCTCAGCGTGATCGTGGGGTTGTACGGGTGGTTGGCCGCC
>DAOQNO010000447.1:0-1632 GCA_035332125.1 Elusimicrobiota bacterium
GGGCGGCCCGCAATTCGCCCTCTCGGACGGTGGTGGCGATCACCCGCCGGTCGGGGAGTTGCCGGGCCAGATAACGTTCGTCGTCGCCGGCGCCGAACCCGAGGCTCAGCACGGCGCCGGGCGCCGGGGTGGCGCGCACCAGGTTTAGAAAATCCTCCGCCTGGGAGGAAACGCCCGCGGGCGGGACCTTCGGCAGGGCGGGAACGCTCGGCGGCCCGCGAAGGGCCAACGCAAGGGTCTCGTCCCGGAAGAGGGCGGGCCCGAGGTATTCGTCCATGGCGGGTTCGGAACCGAAAACGAAACTCACGTGGAGCCCGCTCGGCCGCAGGACGCGGTTCAGGGACCGGGCGACCGTTTCCATTCCCAGTCGGCCCAGATACCCGAAATCCAGAACCTGGTGATCGAAGAGGAAATCCATCGACCCGTTCAACTCCACCGGGAGGGCGCCCATGGGCGCGCGCCAGGCGTAATAGGCGATCGGGTCTCCGTCGGCGTTCACCGCCCAATCGGGATGCTGAACGAGAAAATCGTCCTGGGCTTTGATGTAATCGGCGACGACTTCCACCAGATGGATTTCCCGGACGTGGGGCAGGCGACGCCACAGGAGTTCGATTTCATCGGCGTTGGCCCCGGGACCGAGGATCATCGCGCTTCGGACGCCTTCCAACCGGGCCGCCAAGGGCGCGGGAATCCGGTCGAGGGCCTTCCCGTAGGATTTCACCATCCGCTCGGTCTGGGAAACGGGCCGGACGATGATGTCGGCCCCGGTTCCCCCGCCCGCCAGCGCTTTCGCCGGAAGAGGCGCCCACAAACGGACTTTAAGCCGGCGGAGCGGCGGCGGTTGGTCCGCGGACGGAACGGCGGCCGAAATCCCCGACAGCGTCAAGGTCTTTTCCCGCCGGCGGGCGATGAAGTAACTGTCGTCCCCCTGGACCAGGGACAATTCGCTCACGTTCCATTCCCCGAAAACATCGAACCGATGGCGGAGGACCCAGGCTCGTAGGGCTTGAAGTTCCGCGGGGGCAAGGGGTCGACGGGGCGAAAAGAGGGCGATGGACCCCCGCGTACCGTCCGATCGTTCCCGGTCGTCCACCCACACCCCGACGCGACCCGAGTTCGGGTCGATGCCCACGTCCCGAACGAGGTAGAGGTAAGGAGGCGTCCGGGCCACGTCGGCCGCGGCCGCGGCGGCGATCCGGGTCCAGTCGGCGTCCGAGGCCGGGGCCGCGGGCGACACCGAGTAGGGGCGTAGGGTCAAGTGCCGGTGGGCCGGCGGCGTCGGGAAGAAGGCCGCGGCGAAAGGTTGGCGGAGAAAATCCGCGGCCAGGGCGTCGATCCGGCGGCCCACCTCGGAATTCGGATCGGGAAAGGCCAAAAGTGAAATGGAATAAATCGTCCCGGGCCGGCCGTCCCGGCCGATGAAACGGTCCCGGGCCGATAGGTGGAAACTGCCGAACCGGTGGGAGAGGGATTCCTCGTCGTAGGGAAACCGGAGACCCCGATCGAACGTACGATCCCGGGGATCGTGGGGAAGGTGGGGGCGGCCGAAGACGGAGAAATCAAAACCCAGATGCACCAACACCGCCGCCAGGGCGTGGGCCGCGTCGGGCGACCCGGGCACGAGGGCGTAGG
>DAOQNO010000448.1:0-1627 GCA_035332125.1 Elusimicrobiota bacterium
GCCAGCCGAATTGGGCGGCCAGCTGGTTGTGGACCATGTGGAGGACGACGGTGGCCGCGGCGCCGAGGATCGTGATGGTGGGACCCAGCAGCGGCAGGATGTTGGTCCAAAGGAGAGGGGAGTGAATGCCCATGCCGCGCACCGTCAGGCTCAGGCGCGTGGCCCAGGAGGCGGTCTTCGGCGATCCGTCCGGGTTCCGCTCAATTTCCCATTGGCCGTCCTGGTACGTGTAAACCCGGGCGTGCAAAGCCCCAAAGGCGAGGTTGGCCAGGACGAACAGGGAATATTGGTTGAAGACGACCGGGTTAAGGGAGACGGGAATCCCGAAATAGCCGGCGGCGATGACGTCGAGGGAGGACATCAGCATCATCGCGCCGAAATAGAACAGCCCGAAGAGCGCCGACTCCACGAAGGGCGCCTTTTCCGTGACGATGGTGTTGAGGTCCTCCGGGCTGTTGGGATTCAGGCGGTAGAGCCGGGCGATGAGCGGAACGAGGCCGGGAAGGGTCGCCGGCGGGCCGCGGTCCCGCCGGACATCGGTCGTCGGGCCCGCTTTTTGAATGGGAACCTCGCCGCGAACGAAACGGACGGCCTGGTTGTAAAGGGCCAGCGACTGGTATCCCAGGGAGAGCAACTTCGTCGGGTTGGTCTTTACGCCGAACATCGGGAAATGGGATTTCGCGTTGTGAATCGCGGCGTACTGGAACGGCCAGTAAAGATCCAGGAACGCCTTGTCCCGGGTGTCCACCGCGTAAAAATCCGATAGCTCCGGCTGGGAGAGGGAAACGTGGTTGGACCACCCCAGGAGGACGTCGACTTTAAAGGGCGTGGCTTCCCGACCCCGTTCCTTGGCGGCGAAATATTCGATGACGGATTTGACGAACAACGCCGATTTGCCCGACCCGTAGGTGTCGACCACGACAAAGGACCGCGTCATCGGCAATCCGTGGGAGCGAAATTGGCGATAGATCTGATTGGCGTAATCCGCGAAGAGCGCGTCGCCTTCGATGAGGGCCGCCGTTTTCTCTTTGAATTTTTCTTCGATGCGCTCCCGGACCGCCGCCGATTTGTGACCCAACTGATCGTAGGGGAAAAGGCCTTCGGCGACAATCTCCCTGAAACTCTCGTCCATGATGTTCTTGATGGATTTGATGATTTGAGAGAGTTCCTTGTCGTCGCTGCGGCGGTTGGGGCCCACCGGCGTGAAAATGCCGGGATGGTAAACCACGGCGGCCGCGGAGGTCTGGTCGTTCAGCCGGTCCACGTACCGCCGGAATTCGTCGATGGACAAGGCGTCCCGGGCCAAAAAGATCGGAATCTGGCCGGTTTCCTGAAGGCGGGCGACCATGTAGGGGGCGAAAGCCGCGTGGCTGTCCACCGCTTCCTGGTCCCGGGTGACGACCTCCTTGGCCAACAGCTGCCGCAATTCCTCCCGGGCGTGTAGGAAGGATTCCCGGTTGACCAGGCCCGATTGCCCCATCAACATCAGCCACCCGGAAAGAATTTGGTGAATTTCGTTCTCGGTAAAGGCCCGGGGGCGTCCGTCGGCGTCTTTGGGGAATTGGTCCGCGTCCAGCGCCCAGGGAAGAGCGGCCAGATCTTTTAATTGAAAAAGCCGTCCTTTTCC
>DAOQNO010000449.1:0-1617 GCA_035332125.1 Elusimicrobiota bacterium
CCTCCCGCCGGTCCCCCCACGGCGGGGTTGGCCCGGACGGTGTTGGCCGCGGGCGAACCGGGGGACCCGGAGGCGGAACGCCGACGCCGGGACGACATCGTGACGCTCCTTTTGACGGGCCACGAAACCACCGCCAACGCCCTTTCCTGGACCGTGGCGTTGATTTTAAACACGCCCGATGTTCGGGCGGCGGTGGAAGGGGAGGCTCGATCGGCGGCCTTCCGTTGGGAGGATTCCCTTCTACGACGGTGCTTTCAAGAGGCCCTCCGCCTCTACCCCCCGGCCTGGTGCATCGGCCGCCGGGCGATGGCGGACGACGTTCTGCCCGGCGGCGCGTTCTTGCCGGCGGGGGGGCACGCCGTGGTCTTTTCGGCCCATTGCCACCGGGATCCCGCGGTTTTTCCCGACCCGGACCGATTTCTTCCGGATCGTTTTGCCCGGGGACGCCCCGTCCCGCCGCCCTATCGCTATTTCCCCTTCGGGGCCGGTCCCCGGGCGTGTCTGGGGGAAGAATTCGCCGGGGCCACGGCCGAGGCCGTTCTCCAACGCTTGTTTCGGAATTTTGATTTTGAGACGGCCGCGGGTCTGCCGCGTCCGGAACCCCTGGTCACCCTTCGGCCCCGGGGCGGCGCGTGGGCGAAAATTCGTCGGCGGGTCAGCGGAGATTTTTAATCAACCGGCGGCCGTAAAGGGTTCGAACCACCCAGCGAACAAACCATCGGTTGAAACGGGCGGGCGTCGGCGGCAGGGGCCGAAGGACGTCGACAATGAGAATCCCCCGGGGTTCGGTCGATTCGTTGAGAACCTCGTGGTCCGCGCAGTCGTCGAACAGCAAATCTTTCCCCTCTTGCCAGGTGTAAAAATGGTCGATAATCCGAAAAACAGGGGGGCGTTCCCGGGGAACCCGAAGACCGAGGTGATAGCGCAAATAACCCCGGAAGGGACCCCGGTGGGCCGGCACCGCCTTTCCCGGATCCAGGATGGAAAAAAAGGCCTGGTAGACCTCCGGCACTTTCGAAAGGACGGCGAGCGTGTCGGGGCAATCCCGGCGGGCCGCGGCGGGAATCTCCCCCATGGCGTTCAGCAAATAGACCCGCCAGTTTTTCACGGGGTCGTCCCCCCGGGAAATACGGGACACGTGGGGGTCCAATTCGTGGTAGCAGGGCAATCGGTCCCGCTGGGCGAAGACTTTGTCGAACTCCGCCCGGATGACCGGATAGGCCGCGGTGACGTCAAGGAGCGCCGGGGCCGTGGCGGCGATGTCGAACAGGGCGGAACGCGCGGGTCCGTCGATGTATTGATCGAGGTAGGCGTTGACGACCGCCAAGAGGGCGTCGGCGAATTTTCGTTGGCACCGCAGGATCCAGGAGAGGGGTTTCATGGCGCCGGAATGGTTCCGCCTCATCATAGCCGATTTTGGGACGACCGTGAAACCGGCGGTTCGTCCGACGGACGGCCCGCTTTGGGCCGCGGGCGCGGGCTAAGTCCGACCCCCGCGTGAAAACCGCCTTTTTTCCGAAGAATCGCCGGGGCATCGGCGGGGCCCGTTTGGCGGTCGCCGCCGCCCTCCTGTCCCTGGCCGTTGTAACGGGCGTCCGGTTTTTCCGTTTTTCCCCG
>DAOQNO010000450.1:0-1615 GCA_035332125.1 Elusimicrobiota bacterium
CGGCGGCCGGGGCCGCGTTCGGCCTTCGGTTCGCCGGTCGAAAACCCGGGAAAATTGTAATGGAGCATAAAGCGCTCTTTGTATTCCCCCTCGAGCTCGTCCATGATCTGTTGGTCCGCCGGGGATCCCAGGGTGGCGGTGGCCAGGGCTTGGGTTTGGCCGCGGGTGAAGAGAGCGGACCCGTGAACCCGGGGCAAAACGCCGCTTTGAATCGAAATGGGACGGACGTCCTCGAAACCGCGACCGTCGGTGCGGCGCTTCTCGTCCAGGATGAGGCGACGGGCCTCCTCGTATTCGATGGTGGCCAGGAGCGCGGAAATGTCGCCGCCCTGCTCGGGGTAATCGGCGGCCAGGGCGTCCTTGACCTGTTTCACGAGGCCGTCGATAAAGGTTTCGCGGGCGGTTTTCTCGGCGATCCGCATGGCTTCGGCGAATTTGGCCCGGGCCAACTCGTTGACTTTCGCGGTCAGGCCGGCGTCGATGGCCGGCGCGGCCACGACCATTTTGGGTTTCCCGATTTTGCGGAACAACTCGGTCTGCATGTCGCAGATTTTGTCGATTTCCTGCTGGGCCAGGGCCAGCGCTTCCAGGAGGAGCTCTTCGGAAAGTTCGTAGCTGCCGGATTCCACCATCAAGATGGAGCCTTTTTTGCCGGCCACGACCAAGTCCAACACGCTGCGGTCTTGTTCGTCCAAGGTGGGGTTGAACACGAAACGTTCGTCGATGCGGGCGATGCGGACGGCGCCGATGGGGCCGTTCCACGGCAGGGAGGACATCCCCAGGGCCACGGAGGCGCCCAGAATCGTCAGAATGTCGGTGTCGTGCAGGCCGTCGTGGGAAAGGGCCAGGGCGGTGATTTGGACTTCCAACCGGAGGTATTCGGGGAACAACGGCCGGATGGATCGATCGATCAGGCGGCTGGTCAAAATTTCGTTGTCCCGGGCCTTGCCTTCGCGCTTAAAGAAGCCGCCGGGAATGCGGCCCGCGGCGTAGGTGCGCTCGCGGTAGTCGACGGTCAACGGGAAAAAATCGCGGTCTTCGCGGGGTTTCGTGCCGTTGGCGGCGGCGACGATCACCACCGTGTCGCCCATGCGGACCAGCGCGGCGCCGGCGGCCTGGCGGGCCACCCCGCCGACTTCGAAGGAAATTTTCTTGTCGCCCACTTGGATTTCGGGTCGTTCAACGTTGTTCATGATAAAAGGACTCCTTTGGAGTGTAAAAAAAACGCGGAGCCCCTTGGACGGCCGGCGGGTTTTGCGGTGTTCGGAAGGGATCGGAACGCCCCACGATCATGGAGCCTTCGCATCCCTTGCGTGTGCAAAACAACCGGCGCGCCGAAAGGGCGCCGCGCTATTTTCGAAGGTTAAGTTCTTTGAGCAGTTCCACGTACCGCTTCGGTTCGGATTCCCGCAGGTGCGACAGGAGTCGACGCCGGTGACCCACCATCATCAAAAGTCCGCGCCGAGAACCGTGGTCCTTGGGGGCTTTTTGAAAGTGGTCCATGAGGCCGTTGATGCGCTCGGTCAAAATCGCGATTTGGGCGGCCGGGTTTCCCGTGTCTTTGGGAGAGGAACCGAATTTGGATACGAGGTCGTGTTTCTTTTCTTTTGTAATC
>DAOQNO010000451.1:0-1614 GCA_035332125.1 Elusimicrobiota bacterium
GCCACCCGTTCCAGCCCGTGGCGGCGCGGCAGGCGACGGGCGGCGGCCTCGTCCTGCCAATAAGTCAAATCGGCGTGGGCGGACCGGACTTCCATGGCGATTTTGTCCTCGATGGCCGCCCGCTCGATGCGGCTTTGGTTGGCGGCGATCCGCGTCTGCCGGATGCGGGCCCGGCTGGCGAAACCGTCGAAAAGCGGCAGGCTGACGTTCAAGGTGGCGTTCCAAAAATTCTGATCGAGGGGAAAGGCCCGGTCGTTGACTTCGTAGCCGGCCATGAGCGCCACCACCGGGTAACGCTCCGCTTCCGTCAAGTTGACCGCCAGCCGATCCATTTCCCGCTGGTATTCGGTTCCCCGGATTTCCAATCGGGATTCCTGGGCCCGGGCCAGGAGCTTCGCCAGGTCCGGCCGAAGGGGCGCGGCCGAGAGGTCTCCCTGCAGGGACACCCGTGTGTAGAGTTCTAGGCCCAGGGTGCTCAAAAAGGTCAAGGACGCCCGCTCCTCGTCTCGGCGGCGTTCGGACTGGGCCCGGCGGAGGCGCGCGCGAACGCCCTCCAGCACCGCCCGGGCCGCGCCGTCCGAAAGGGGCAACGACGCCGAAAGGGCCTGAAGGTCCCGCTGGGCCTCTTCGCTCAGGGCCAATTGTTTTCGGGCCAGAAGTTCGCCGTAAAAGGCGCCGGTCACATCCACCGTGACCCGCCGGCGGATTTCCTCCTCCCGAATGCGCGCCTGGGCCAGGGCCGCCTGGGCCAAGCGGGTGTTGGCCATCGTCCGGCCGCCGTTGTAAAGAACCTGCCGAAGAGCGAGCCGCCCGGAATAATAATTGTCGGCCTCCCCGTTAAACGACGGCGGCAAAAGCGTCGAACCCGATTCGGCGGCCAGGACGGCGTGGTCCTCCGTTCGGTAACGGGAGGCGTTGAGGTTCACCGCCAACGACGGCCAAATCAAGGAACGGGCCTCGGCGATGCGCTGGGTGGCGATGCGCACCCCTTCCCGGGCCGACAAGAGGGCTTGATTGTTTTGAAGGGCCACCTGGACCGATTGGGCGATGGTGAACGTCCGCTCGGCCGATTCTTCGGCCGCGGCCGCGGCCGAGCCGAGGATTAAAAGTAAGGCGACGAGGCGTTTCACGATTGTTTCCTTAAGGCGGCGATTTGCCGACGGATTTCCCCGGGGGCCGTGCCGCCCAAGGATCGCCGGGCCGCCACGGCGTCCTCCACGTTCAGAACGCCCGTCACCCAGGGTCCGAAGAGGGGAGAAAAAATTTTCCAATCCTCTACCGTCAAATCCTCCAAGGTCCGATTCGTTTTGAGGCATTCGGCGACGACCCGGCCGACCAAGGCGTGGGCCTCCCGGAAGGGGAGCCCCCGCCGGGCCAGGGCGTCGGCCACGTCCGTGGCGAGCAAAAACCCCAAACGGCAGGCGGCCTTGGTCCGGTCCGGATGCAGTTTCAGAGTCTGGGCCATGGGGATCGACACGTCGAGGCAGGCCTCCAGGGTATCCACGGCGTCAAAAACCGGCGGCTTGTCTTCCTGAAGGTCCCGGTTGTAGGCCAGAGGGGTGCCTTTGAGGAGCGTCAAAAGGGCGTTCAAACTTCCCACCACCCGGCCGGTTT
>DAOQNO010000452.1:0-1614 GCA_035332125.1 Elusimicrobiota bacterium
CCCCGCGGTCGCGCCCTTTTTCTGCCGGCCTCCGGCGTCGGTGGAGTCTCCGCCCCGGCCGGCGGGGGGGTGGCCGGGGTTCTCGTGGAAGGGCGCTTTTCCGTCGAATAAAGGTTTGGTAGAATGGGCGACCGGGGCCCCGCCGCTTGGCGGGGCCGCCTTGCGTTAAATTCCCAAGGATCGTTTCCCCGTCGGGGACCGTCCCAGAGATCGCCATGACTTCCGTGTCCCATCGACCCGCGCTGTTGATCACCACCCTCGCCGAGTACCAGACGGCTTTCTGGCTCCGCGTCGGCCTCGCGCTTCGGGACCGGGGGGTTCACGCGCTTTTTTTAACTTACGACGACCGCAGCCACGAGCGGCTTCGGGCCGCGAGGCTTCCGTCCTTGAACGCGTTTGACGCCGCCCGGGCCGCGGGCGCGTCCGCGGGCGCGCCCGCCTTCGATGAATGGGTTCACCGGCTGGGGGTGGCGGATCCGAACCTTTGGATGAGCCACGAACGCGTCGCCTTCGGCCTCCGCGACGGGGTCGAACTGCGGCGGAAATTTTGCGCCGGCGCGGCGGCCGCGGAAGCGGCCGTGGCGCTCCTTCGCGACGAGGGCCGAACCCCGGTCGTGGTTCAGGAATTGGGCGGGTTCCTGTCGGTGATCGGCGCGTTTTTCGTCGCGCGGGCCCGCGGGCTCGACCACTATTTTATCGAGCCGTCGTTTTACAAAGGGCGGTTTCTTTTCCTCAAAAACACCTTCGCCGCCCAGAAGTTCGCTCCGGAGCCGGCCGCCGAACTGACGCCGGAGGTCCGCCGCCTCCTGGAAAAAACCCGCGCCAGCCAATCCTTGGTCATCCCCCTGAAGGACAAGCACCATTACGCGGCGCCGGAACGAAAAATTCTCAACGCCCGCAACGTCAAGCGGTTTTTCCAGAAATGGTGGGACCGTCGAATGGGGAAACGGCAGGAATTCGGCTATCTGGGGGCCCACGTCGCGGGTCATCTTCGCATGGTCGCCAACGGCTGGCGGTTGAAGGGGTCTTACACGCCCTTGAACGCCTTGGGACGGTTTGTGTATTACCCGTTGCACGTCCCCGGCGACGTGGCGCTCACCCTGCGGGCCCCGGATTATTTCGACCAGCTGGCGTTCATCGATTACCTCGCCCGAACCGTTCCCGTTTCCCACCGGGTGGCGTTCAAGGAGCATCCGGCCATGATCGGCGCCTTGGACGCCGGCCGCATTCGGTCCCTCCTGCGCCGACACGACAACGTTTTTCTGTTGTCCCCGGACACCAACAACTACGACGTATTAAACGCCGCCGAGGCCGTCGTCACCGTCAATTCCAAATCGGGGGCCGAGGCGCTGATGCTCGGGAAGCCCGTTTTCGTTTTGGGCGACGCTTTCTACCGCCAGGCGCCTTCGGTTCGCCGAATCGATCACCTCGCCCAACTGCCGGGCGCCCTCCGCGCCCTTTTTCAGGGGCCGGTGGCACCGCCCGACGGCCGCGCCGTGGAGCGGTTTTTCCAGGAAGTGTGGAACGCGACGTGGCCGGGCGAGCTCTACCAGCCGACCGACGAGGCCGCCGCCCGTTTCGCCGATTCGCTCGTTCACGCCGTGGCGGCCGATC
>DAOQNO010000453.1:0-1611 GCA_035332125.1 Elusimicrobiota bacterium
CCCCTCGGCCACGGGGCGGGTGGACGTCTGGTCGGGGGAACGGGGGCGTTATTTCCGTTTTGTCCGTCTGACCGGCGCCCCGCGCCTGGCCCTTCGCTGGGTGTGGCGGCCGGGGGAAGGGTTGCTCCTGTACGGCGAACGTCCCGGCGGCGACCCGGCGGTTTTTTCCATTCGACGGTATGCCGAGACTCTGGCGGGTCCCCAGGAAACCGTCGTTCTTTCGCCCCTGCCGTCCGCGGACTTCGCGGGCCTTCGGGAGCGGTCCCGGGAGGAAGATCTTCGGGAACGACTGACCCTTCTCCTTCGCGAGGCCACGGACCCGGCGTTGCCGTTTACGAAGGACCGGGCCCGGGCCTTTGAGGGGTTTGCCGCGGAGGGATACGAGGGCAAAATCTACGTCCGCCGGAAGACCGATCGTGGGGACAACCGCTTTTTCTATGTGACCCTTCGCAAAGGCCAGCGGTTGAATTTTCAAAGCACCCTCTTTGACGGGGACCGGGCGCGGGTCACGCCCATGGCTTTCCCCGGCCAGGACGCGGTCGTGGGCCTCACCGTGCCGGGGGGCCGCACGCTGACCTTTTCCGTGGGGCCCGCCGTCGGGGCTCCCCTTCAAAAATCGGAAATCAACGCCGAAGGGCTGTGGTCCTTCGATTCCCCGGACCAGGCCCGGGAGGAGCTGGCCGCCCACCTGGAATTCTCCTCGTTCCTCCTCCGCTGGGGCCCCCGCCCGCCCGCCGAATTGGTGGACGCCTTGTCCGACGAGGCCCTGGCCGCCCAAAACGCGGCCGCCCCGCTGGTCCGTGTTCGCGCCCCGGGGGAGGCCTACGAGATTCACGGCGCCCGCACCCGCCGCCTGCTTCGGTTCAACGGACTCGCGGTGGGGAATTACCGCCCGCGGGTGGAACGGGATTCGGTGGGGTTGAAAATCGTTTTTGTGAACACGAATCCGCACGGCGCCTCCCTGCCTTTCCGGGTTCCCCCTTTCCCGGCGGAGGGGGACGTGCGGAATTTTTACAGTTCCGGCGAAGGGGGGGTCGCCGCGGTTGAAAAATCGATGCTCACCGACGCCCTCGAACCGTTGATTCAATGGGCCCTCACGCCCGAGGCTCTGGAGGGCGGCGTCGAGCCCGAAAACCGTCGGCGGGAACGCCGGGCGTTTAACGATCGGGCTTTTACGGTCACCACCGACGAATCCGGCCGACTGCCTTTTTCATTTTCGGAAGCGGTTCCCGCTCCCCGGAAAATCTCCGCCCCCGAAGGCGTCCTTCCGCCCCGGGCGACGTACCGATTGTCCCTGGAATGGCTGTGGGGGGCCGGTCCGGTCCTGGCCCTGTCCCGCCGGGGAGATGCCCGTCTGTTCGCCTTCGGTCGCTGGCGCCGGGTGTGGGCTTCGGGGCAGAAAACCGTGGCGATGGATGGGGTGGCGGAGGGGACGAGCCTCTCGGGCGCCCTGGCGGCGGCGGGGCGGAGCCCGGCCCTGCTCCTTCGCCAGGGCGAGCGGCTTCGCCAGCGACCCAACGAAGGGGACCTCGCCGACTACCGCCGGCGCACCGAACGTTTCAACGCCACCGACGCGCCGCAAAACAACAAACGAAGCGGACACGCCCTGTT
>DAOQNO010000454.1:0-1609 GCA_035332125.1 Elusimicrobiota bacterium
CCCCATGAAATACCACGTCAAGGACCTTCGTCTCGCCGCCGACGGCGAAAACCGGATCACCTGGGCCGAACGGGAAATGCCCGTTCTGCGGCTCATCAAGGCGCGCTTCAAGAAGGAACGGCCGCTGAAAGGCGTCCGGCTTTCGGCCTGCCTCCACGTCACGACCGAAACCGCCAACCTGGCGATCACCTTAAAGGAAGGCGGCGCGGACGTGGTCCTTTGCGCCTCCAACCCGCTCTCGACCCAGGACGACGTGGCGGCGGCTCTGGTCAAAAAGCACGGCATCCGGACCTACGCCATCAAAGGCGAGGACAACAAGACCTATTACAAGCACATCAACGCCGCCTTGGACCACCGTCCCCAGATCACCATGGACGACGGGGCCGACGTGGTCGGCGTGCTTCACAAGGAACGCCCCGAGCAGCTGCCCGAGGTCATCGGCGGCACCGAAGAGACCACCACCGGCGTCATCCGCCTTCGGGCCATGGAAAAAGACGGCGTGCTGGAATACCCCATCGTCGCGGTCAACGACGCCCTGACCAAGCACATGTTCGACAACCGTTACGGCACCGGCCAATCGACCTTGGACGGCATCCTCCGGGCCACCAACGTTCTCTTCGCCGGTAAAAACATCGTGGTCTCCGGCTACGGTTGGTGCGGCCGCGGGGTGGCCAGCCGGGCCCACGGACTGGGCGGCCACGTGATCGTGACCGAAGTGGACCCCTTCCGCGCGCTCGAAGCCGTCATGGACGGCTTCGCCGTGATGCCCATGGACAAGGCCGCCGCCCTGGGCGACGTGTTCATCACCGTCACCGGCGACATCGGCGTTCTGCGGGCCGAACATTTCAAGAAAATGAAGGACGGCGCCATTCTCGCCAACTCCGGCCACTTCAACGTGGAAATCGACATCCCGGCCCTGGCCAAAATGGCCAAAACGAAACGGGAGGCCCGCCCCTTCGTGGACGAATACACCCTGCCCGGCGGCCGACGGATCCACGTCCTGGGCGAAGGCCGCCTGATCAACCTGGCCTCCGCCGAAGGCCACCCGGCCAGCGTCATGGACATGTCCTTCGCCAACCAGGCCCTCTGCGCCGAATACATGGTGAAAAACGCCAAAGGGCTGGCCAAGAAGGTCCACAGCGTCCCGGTGGAAATCGACCGCGAAATCGCCCGCCTGAAGCTGGCCGGCATGGGCGTGCGCATCGACCGACTGACGCCGGAACAGGAAAAATACCTGGCTTCCTGGCAGGAAGGCACTTGATTTAACCGGTTGTCTCCGATATCCTAGACGGACATCGGCCGGGCGGGCCAACCGCGCCGGAATATCCCCGGGAGGAAACAGTCTATGAAACCAGGACGATGGTCCATCGCCGTACCCTTGGCCCTGTTGGTCGCGGGCGCGGGTTGCAAAAACGACAATCTCTTCACGGGGCTTCACCGCCAAGGAACCGGGGACACCGCCAGTTTGGTGTCCGACGGCGTGGCGGCTCTCTCCCGGGGGGACTACGCGGCGGCCGAGCATTATTTTGAAGACGCCCTGGCCAAGGATCCCTCCAACTCCGACGCCCTGTACGGCGCGGCGGCGGCCCGCATGGGGAACGGCGGTTTG
>DAOQNO010000455.1:0-1600 GCA_035332125.1 Elusimicrobiota bacterium
CGTCGCGAACTCAACGACCAGGGGGGCCCGGAGGCTCCCCAACCACTCGACCCATTCCCGAAGCGGGATGTTTCGCGAAATCACCAGGTGGTGCGTCAGCGCCAGGCACAGCACCAGGTCCGGCGACGACCGGTCCTCCAGGCGCCGGCGCTCGCGCCCCCGCCACCCCTGGGCGGGCGAGGGGTCCGCCAGGTCCACGACCAACGGCAAGACGTTCCCCACCCCCTCCCGGGCCAGGCGCCGGCGGAGATCCTCCACGGCCGTTGAATCCGCGTCGAGCGCCAGCACGTTCCCGGCGGATCGCGCCGCCCGAATCGCGAACTCCCCGTCGTTGGAACCCAAATCCCAAACGCAGCGGCGGCGCGGGCTCAACGCGTTGTCGACAAACCGCGTCCGTTCCCGACGGTCCGCCTCCGAGTAAGGGTGGGTCCGCCGGTAGTTCCGCCAGGGGCCCGCGGGGGCTCCGGAACGCAGTCCCGCGACGATTTTTTGAAGCCGGTCGATGTTTTTCAAAACGCTCGCCAAGGGGAGAGCGCGGCGCAGATCGTTTTGAAACGCCCGGGGATCCAGGCGTTCGCCCCAGGGGCCCAGGGCGGCTTGCAGGACGACGTCTTTGAAGACGCCGGCTTTCGCCCAATCCCGCCATCCGAAAAGCCGTGCCATCTCGAGGGGGGAAAAACCTTCGAGGGTCCCCCGAACCCATCGTTGGAACGGGATTCCTTTGTGGGCCTCGAGCAACAGGGGGTAAAGAAAGGAACGGCAAAAATCCCCGTACCCGTTCCATCCTCCGTCGGGGCCCCGACGCTCGAAGGACGGAAGGTCGATGTGGACCGGGCGAATCCCTCGGAATTGGATGTTGTAGGGCGTCGCGTCGCGGAGGCCAAAGCCCTCGCGCAGGGTTTCCGACAGCAATTCCAGAAAAAAAAGCGCGGCGTCCCGGAGGGCGCCGAAGGGCCATTCGTAGGGATAGGACAGGCAGGGCACCGGCGCGTGTTCCAAGACCCCGGCCCACTCGCCGGGGGGAAGGGGGATTCCCGCCGCCTCCCGGGTCTCGATCACGCGACCGGATTGGGAGAGCCGGTCGAAGAGAGCGGACCCCTGAAATTGCCGCCAGGCCGCCCAACCCTCCGAGGACAAGGCCCTGAAAACGCGCCCTTCGTGAGTAAACACGCGCCCCCGGGGGTCCCGAAAGGAACCGGGGTCGATGATCATTGACGCCCGCTCACGGGGCCTCGGCGGCGTTCTGGAAGGAAAAGGGCAGGGCGTCTTTGAAGGGGGGCAGGCGGCGGAGGGCGGCGACCAGGGCGTCGACGTCCCGGAGGGTCCGGCGGCGTTGGGGGTCGGGCAGGCGGATTTCCATTACGTCCTGCCCCTTGACCATGCCGACGACCCGGGCGTTCATGGATTTGAGGGCGGCGTTCGCCTGGCCCACGGTGGCGCGGGGCTTGAGGACGACGATGAAATGGGTGGTGGAGACGAACGGCCGCCCCTTTTCATCGAAGAGGATTTCCGGGTCGGGGACGCCGGGGGACGTCCGGTCGGTCACGGCGGCCAGCGCCCGGGCCCCGGCCGGGCCCTCGAGCAAAACGCCCGGGTCGTC
>DAOQNO010000456.1:0-1599 GCA_035332125.1 Elusimicrobiota bacterium
CCCGGCCATGACACGGAAAGATTGGATCGCGCTGGGCGTTTTCGCCCTCGCGCTCGCCGGGGTGTTTTCCGGGACGTGGCTGACCGACCGAACTTTCTTCGCCCGGGACCTGACTTTCCTTTTTCATCCCATGCACGTGTTTACGGCCCAGGCCCTTCAGGCGGGGGAATTGCCGGCCTGGAACCCCTATGTCTCCGGCGGCGTGTATTGGCTGGGTCAACCCCAGACCGGTTTGTTTTCCCCCGGCAACCTCGCCTTTTGGGTTTTTCCCTTCGTGCCCGGGTTCAAAATATTCCAAGCGGTTCACTTCCTGTTGTCCGGACTCGGCGGGTATTTGTGGGTGCGGGCCAATCGGGGAGCCCGCTGGGCCGCTCTGTCCTCGGCTCTGCTTTGGAGTTTGAACGGGTTTTGGCGCGCCCGGGTCGAATTCCCGCCCCTGCTCAATACCTTGACGTGGACCCCCTGGGCCCTGCTTTTCCTCGGTGCCAAACCCGGTTGGACCAGCGGAGCGGGCCTGGCGCTGGCGATGTCTTTTGCGCTTTTGGGGGGGCATTGGCCCCACGTGGCGTGGATGGGGGTGGCGCTTCTGGCGTTGTGGGCGGCCGCGGGGGGCCGGCGGCGGGGAATCGTCCTGATGTCGGCGGGCGTGGGCGCGGCGATATTCTCGGCGGTTCAGCTGTTGCCGGGGTTGGATCTGCTGGGACAATCGGCCCGCGTTCAATCGGGCGTGGCGCCCGCGGTGGCCGACCTCCATTCCCTGACCGTCGCCCGTTGGGCCGGGCTCCTCGCGCCGGTCTTCGGCGACTTTCCGTCGGATCGTTACACGGGGGAGCGATTTTTCTGGCTCGGCTGTTTTTACATCGGGGCGCTGGCCCTTTGGGCGGCGGGACGCGGGTGGCGGCGCTCCTCCCCCCGGCATCGAGCGACCTGGGCCGCGCTCTTCCTCCTGGGGGGGCTGTTTTCGCTCGGGAACGCCGTCCCATTATACGCCTGGGCCGTGGACCGGGTGCCGGGGCTGCGGGGCGTGCGGTTCCCGGCCCAATACGCCTATTGGATGGTGGTGTCCGCCCTGTCCCTCCTGGCCGTGGCGGGCGGGGGCGATTTTCGCCGACCGTGGCTTCGCTGGGGGGCGGTCGGAATCGTCGCCGCCGAACTGATGTTTTGGGGCGCGGGCCTTCAGCCCACGCTGCCGGGATCGTTTTTCCATTCCCGGCCGTCCTGGATCCGGGGGGTCCAATCAAGCCCGGGAAAATTGTTTTTATCGCCCCGCGCGGCGGACAGCATGTCGGCCCGGGGACGAACGCTCGAGGAAACCTGGACCGCCCTTCGCCATCGGTTGCTGGATTTGGGCACGCTGCCTTACCGGGTGGCCAATTTAAATCCCTCCGGATTTTCCCTCAACCCGGCGGGGAACGATAAAGCCCTCTTGGCGCTTTACGCCCATCCGACGCCCGCGGCCGCGGAACCCGATTTTGACCGACTGGACGTCCGTTGGGTGGCGGCGCCCGGCGCGCTCGAAGTTCCGGGGTGGCGTTTGCGGGAGGACAATCCCTGGCGGCTTTACGAGCGCTCCCGTCCATCGGGGGACGGCGCGGTGCT
>DAOQNO010000457.1:0-1599 GCA_035332125.1 Elusimicrobiota bacterium
CCCGTAAATCCTTTTACCGGGCGGCCCATTTCGACCTTTGGAAATCCGAATTTTTTATCGACCGCGCTCGTGCTGTTGATTCCGCTGGGTCTTTGGAAAATGATGGTTTCGGAGCGAAGCGTCGCGGCGTGGGCGGGGGGAGGCGTCGCCCTCGTCTTTTCGGTGGCCTTGCTGTGCACCATGACCCGGTCGTCGTATGTGGGAGCGGGGGTGGCTTTCCTGGTTTTTGTGGTCGGCGCGTGGGATTTGGTTCGGTCCCGTCCCCGGCGCCTGGCGGCTTGGATCGTTTTGCTGGTGTTCGCCTTGATTTTTTGGCCCGGCGGTCGATTGGCCTCGGAGGCGCCGACTCCCATGGAGCGCGTCGTCGAGCTTTGGAATGGCGTGGTCGGCCAGAAAATCTACGCTTCGTGGCATCAACGGCGCCTGATCTGGTCCTGCGCCATCGATATGTGGAAATCCCGCCCCTGGACGGGGACCGGTTGGGGGACCTTCGAGGTTTTTTTTCCATTTTTCCAGGGGCGTTACCTTTCGGATCCCCTGTTCCGACCCTTTCGAACCCACGCCAACAACGCCCACCAAATCCTTCTGGAATTCGGTTCACAAACCGGTCTGCTGGGGGTGGGAATTCTTTTTTGGCTTGGCGTGGCGGCCTTCCGTCTTCAACGCGCCCGGCGGGCCTGGCGGGCCGAGCCGCGTTGGTTCAGCGCCGCCCTCTGGGCCGGGTTGTGGGGGGCGTTGGCGGATAATTTTTTCGGCAACGTCTCGTTGTTTTTTGCCGTGCCCTGCTTCCTGTTTTGTTGGATGGCCGGTCAATGGGCCGTTGGGGAAACGCCCGTGATCCGTCGGGGGCGACTCAACTCCGTGGGCGTCGCCGGTTTGTCGTTGGGATTGATTGCGGCGGCGGTGGGTCTGGGGCGGGAATGGCGCCTTTGGCGGGCCGCCGAAGGCCACCTTCGGGCTCTCCGACTGCTTCAGGCCGGAGCGACGGCCCGGGCGGAGGAATCCCTGTCCGAATCTCGCCGATGGTATGTTTGGGACGTTCACAGCGCTTACGAGAGAGGAAATCTCTATGCGCGTCGGGCCCGGTGGGCGGCGGGAAACGGTCTCTCGGTTGAAAAGGAGGAGAACGCGGAGCGCGCGATCGCGGCCTACGGGGAGGCCCTGTCGGCCAACGCGGGGTATGACGAGATTTATTTCAATCGGGCGGGTTTTCGAGCCGATCGAGGGGACGTGCCCGGCGCGGTGCGCGATTACCGATGGGCGCTGCTCATCAATCCCCTCAACCCCGACGCCTACCGGGGTCTGGCGGCCCTGTGGGAGCGCGACGAACCGCCCGGCGGGGGGCTGCGCGCGTTGTACGAAAGCGCCGTGTTTTACTTTCCGTCGCGATCCGACTTTTGGTTCGGATTGAGTCGCGCGCGCGAAAGAGCGGGCGACGTGGAAGGAGCACGACGGGCGGCCGCCGAAGGCGTCCGAATGGATTTGGATTCTTCGGAGGGGTGGGCGACTCTCCGCCGCCTGGATCCGGTGGGCGGGCCGGAGGATTTGAAAGCAGCGCCCGATTTGTTGAGGCGGGTCCGGGGAGAAGCGGCCGCGGGG
>DAOQNO010000458.1:0-1598 GCA_035332125.1 Elusimicrobiota bacterium
ACGCGGCCCTCCTCCACCAAGGGGGCGCCCCCCGCGTAGACCGCCACCGATCCGTCCGCGTGGTCCACGACCTGGATCGAGGTCCACTGGGACAATTGGCCGACGAGGAAGTCCCGGCGGTCCAGGGCGTCGTTGGGGGTTTGCCCGTTCAAGAGGGCCGTCTTGATGGAATCGTTCAATTGGTAAATTTCCCGGGCGGTGGAATTGATTTGCGGAACGGCGGCGGCGATTTCGCTGTCCGCGTCCGCCCGCTGTTGGGCGATGCCCTGGAGCGTCTGGTTGAGCCCGGCGGCCAAGTCGGCCCCCCGGGTCAACACCACCGCGCGGATACCGGGATCCGTGGGGTGGTTCGCCAGTTCCTGCCAGGCGGACCAAAACTTGTCCATGCGGGTCGACAGGCCGTCCCCGTTGGGTTCGGGGAAAAGGGCTTCCGCCGATTTGAAGGCGGTGGCGAGGGCTTCGGCCTGTCCCTGTCCCGTGGTTTCCCGCCGCCAGCTGGCCTCAAAAAAGGCGTCTCGCAGCCGTTCCACGCCCATCATTCGAACCCCGCGCCCGACATCGAAACGGTCCGTCCGGTCGGGGTGTTCCGTGGTCAGGACGATCCGTTGCCGCGAATAGCCCGGCGTGTTGACGTTGGATATGTTGTGGGACACCGTCTGGATCGCGGTTTGAAAGGTGCGAAGGGAGCGGGTGCCGATTTCAAAACTGGCGAGAAGGGACATGGGTCAAGCCCCGGCCGGGACGCGGGGGCGGTTAAACACGCTGGTGGACGACGCGCCCGGCTTCGTCGGGGCGAATTCCCGCGGGTCCGTAGATTAAATCCCGGGGCGCGGTGGCCCATTCGAGAAGGCGGCGGCCCACGGTGACGGCCTGGCGGATCAGCCGTCCGTTGGCCTCGTTTAAAGCGCACAAGTCCCGCATCACCCGAAGGAGGCGGTCTTTTTTCCCGGCCAGCCGTTCCCGGGTGGGACCGTCCAGGCGGGACGCCAACTGGGACAGGGGCCGATCCACCGGGGCCCACCCCCAGGACCGTTCCAGTTGAAGGGCGCAGCGGCGGCGTCGCCCGTCGGCCTCGGCCAACCGCTGAAGGCCGTCGGCTTTTTTGCGGAGGAGTCCCGGCAACGCGTCCCGGCGGGCGGCCACCAGGGCGGCCCGTTCCTCCGTGAGAAGGTCACGAAGTTCCCCGCACAAACGGGTGATGTCTTCCAACGCGGATTCCATCCGCGCCAGGGGGGTGTCGGCGGCCACGGCCGTCAACGAATCAGGCGGACCAGGCGTCCCGAATCCGGGCCGCCAAGTCGTCGGTGCTCACGCGGTAGTCGCCGCGGGCCACGCGTTCCTTCAACGCGGACACTTTGGCCGCCCGTTCGGCGGCGCCGTCGTTCGCGTGGGCGCGCAGAATCTGAAGGTCCCGGGCCAAGGGCGACAGGGTCACTTGATCCTGGGGTTCGGCCGGGGGAACGCGCGCCGGGAGTTTCTTGGCGGGCGCCGCTTTGGCCGTTTCGTCGGCGGCGGACGCGCCCCGGGAGCCCTGGGGCCCCGAGGAACCAATGGATGGAATCATGGATGTATCCTCCTCTCACTTTCTTTATCGGCCC
>DAOQNO010000459.1:0-1594 GCA_035332125.1 Elusimicrobiota bacterium
GGCCGGACCGAAACCCGGCCTCGACCCTAGGAACCGATCGCCTCGGCCAGCGCGACCCATTGGGGCAGAGAAACCACTTCGGCCCGCGCCCGGGGATCCACCCCGCAATGGGTCAAGATTTTTTCCACCGCTTCCCGATCTTTCGAAAACGATCCCGCCAAATTGTTCGCCAATGTTTTCCGCCGTTGGGCGAACCCGGCCTTCACCACGTTAAAAAAAGCGGCCTCCTCCCGAAACAACGGAACGGGGCGTCGACGGAAACGGAGAACCGTGGAGGTCACCCGCGGGGGCGGATTGAAGGCCCTCGGCGGGACGTCGAACAACGTTTCCGTGGTTGCCCGGGATTGAACCGCCAGGGAAAGAATTCCAAAAGCTTTGGTGCCGGCGGGGGCGGCGATGCGATCGGCCACTTCCTTTTGCACCATGAACACCGCCCGGTCCCAACCCGTCCAGGCGAGCACCTTCTGAAGAATGGGGGCGGCCGCCGAATAGGGCAGGTTGCCGATCACCCGAAACGTCCCCGGCGGGACCTCCGGCGGCGGCCAGTCCAAAAAATCGGCGTTGACGATTTCCGCCTTGGGAAAACGCGCGGGAAGGCGGACGGCCAAATCGCGGTCGAGCTCGACCGCGACGAGACGACCGGCTTTTTCCGATAAGCATTGGGTCAAGGCCCCCCGCCCCGGGCCGATCTCCAAAACGGCGTCGCCCGGCGCGAGTTCCAGGGCCTCCGCAATGCGCCGCATCGTGGGAGGATGGGCCAGAAAATTCTGCCCCCATTTCGTTCTCACGGCAAAAGAGAACGAACGAAAAAAAGGTCAAAAATACTCTTAGAATTCATCGATTCGCCTATTAAACACACGCCGTTCTGTTGTTGCTTCCAATCGTGTAATGTATATTTTCAGCCATGTCGACTACCGTAAACGCGAAAAAAGAGTTGGGATTGCGAATTCGGAGCCTCCGCAAACGCCAGGGCCTCACCCAAGAGGAAATGGCGGACAAATGCGGTTTGCACTGGACCTACATCGGCGGCCTGGAGCGCGGGGAACGAAACCCGACCTTGACCACGATGCAGAAAGTCGCCGAGGGGTTGGGCGTCGGCCTGACGGAACTGTTGAGCGCGAAAGCGTTTCAAGAGGGGCCCGTCGTGGACCAGGACACCAACGAAGGCAAGCTCATGCGGCTCCTCCGTCGCGAAAACGGCGACACCGTGGCCTTGGCGGCCGGCATCCTCCGGGAAGTTCTTTCCTGGCGGGACAAGAACGCCTCCCACCGCAACTAATCCGCCCCCAAATTTTCCCACAGCGCGTTGAGTGCCTCCAGGGCCGCGCGCTCGCGAATCGCCGCCCGTTCCCCGAATAAGTTTTTTTCCCAGACCCGGGTTTTTCGCCGGGACGCCCAGCCGATGTAAACCCGGCCCACGGGCGAACGCGGCGTGCCGCCCGCCGGCCCCGCCACGCCCGTGATGGACAAGGCGTGGTCGGTGCCCGCTTTTCGCCGGGCGACTTCCGCCAGAGCCCGGGCCACCGGCGCCGACACGGCGCCGAAGCGCCGAAGGAGGTCCGCCGACACCCCCAACCGCTGTTTGGCCCGGTTG
>DAOQNO010000460.1:0-1591 GCA_035332125.1 Elusimicrobiota bacterium
AAAATGACCGCCGGCCGTCAGGCGCAGGAGCCCCGGCGCGGGCATCCCGCCGTACCATTGGAATCCCCCGGCCGCCGTGATGTTCCCCCGCAGGTCCGTGGCCAGGGAAAAGGGCGGCACGTCGAACCCGTAGAGCCCCTGAACAAACCCGGTGCCCGCGTCCTCCGGGTCGGTCCCGGTCTGCTTACGATAAAATTCCAACCGTCGCCTTCGGTCTTCGCGCACGGTCAGGTCCGCCGACACCCGCGCCACGAAGGCCGGCCCGGTATAAACCACCCAAAACGCCAACACCAGAATCGTTCCGTATCGAAGGGGCGGCCATTTGTGCCACAGCAGGAGCGGCACCCGCACCCCGTGAAAACACACGGCGAACCCGGCCCCCGCCAGGGCGAAGACGATGGCGAAGTTGGTGATTTCCGGCGGCGGAAAGCAGGGCCGTCCCTGCCACCACTGGGCCAGGGAGACGAGCCCCGCCACCAGGGGCCCGCCCCAAAGGACCGCCGTCACCACCATGTCGGAGAGGGTCGTCCCCAGGGAGGCTTCCCCCTGGGCTTCGCCGCGGAAAATGGTCACAAAGGCGCCCAGGGCGATCATCGAGATCACCGTCGGAATCAGGAATTGTTGGGTTTGAACGCGAAGGCCGGCGGGGTCCGTGTGGCCGGCCAGGCCGGTGAAGAGGGCGACGGCGATCCCCCCGGTGAAAAAAGCCCAGGGCACCGCGCTGCGTTGAAAGGAAAAGATGCGACCGATCATGGGTGCTCCCCGAGGTGCCCCGTCGAAATGCGTCCGGCTTCGATTGAATTATCCAATTAAAAAAGTGGATTGCAAACGTTTTAGGTGGGCGAAATCGGCTTTCCGTCGTCCCTTATAAAAAATGACAATTCCGATGAAAAAGCCTCTTTCCGCACCCGGAAAATAGTTGACTGACATCGGTTTATAAGGCAACCCGTTGATATTTCGCCCTCGTCGGATTAGGCTTAATTATGCCAAAACAGGCGCTTAGGAACAGGCCCTTTCACGGCGTGCTATATATTCCGACGTGCCCTCGGCCTACCCACCGCCCAGATGGGGGGGCCGGATTTACTCTCATCGAGTTGATGCTCGTGGTGGCGATCATCGGACTTTTGGCGGCCATCGCCATCCCGAAATTCGGAAACCTCGTCACCAAAGCCAAGGAAGCCGCGGTCAAAGGCAAACTGGGAAGCCTTCGAAGCGCCATTTCCATTTATTACGCCGACAACGAATCGGTTTACCCTCGGGGATATTTCGTGGGAAATCTCAATCCGGCTTTCCGCTTCATTCTGATGCCGAAATACATTCAAGAAATTCCAACCATCTCCATTCCAAACGTGAGCGATCATCCCTCTTCCAACGACGCCACTTCCCGTTTCAACGGAACGGATTGGCCCTGGTGGAACGGCTCCCGGATGGCCTACGCCTTCGATACGGCGGACGGCGTCCTGAACGTCAACTGCACCCACACCGATTCGACCGGGGTGACCTGGAGCCTCTGGTAAATCGTCCTCGGCGGAACGTTATCCCTTGGCCCGGGCTTCCAGTTCGTCCCACCGGGCGTAAAGGGCCTCGATCT
>DAOQNO010000461.1:0-1590 GCA_035332125.1 Elusimicrobiota bacterium
GGTCAAGCACGTGAGCGTTTTCGACCTCCGGCACCTGGACGCCACGGCCCTCAAGCTCATCGCCACCCTGCCGGACAAAAAAACCGACACGATTTTGGGCGCCGTGGCCGACGAATTCGCCAAGCACGGCATTCGTTTTCTTTCCTCGACGGCTTACCTGGCCGATCAATTGGCGCCGGCCGGGGTTTTGACCCGGGTCAAACCCTCCGGCGATCAAAAAAAAGACATCGCCTTCGGTCTTCGGACGGCGAAGGCCGTGGCCGGATTGGATTTGGGCCAATCGGTCTGCGTCAAAGATCAAGCGGTTCTGGCCGTGGAGGCCATCGAAGGCACCGACGCCTGCGTCCGTCGGGCGGGGGACCACGCCGCCGGGTTCACCCTGGCCAAGGTGGCCAAGCCCCGTCAGGATCTTCGGTTTGATGTTCCGGTCGTCGGTCTGCGCACGGTGGAGGCTCTGGTGGCCGCCCGGGGGGCGGTGTTGGCGGTCGAGGCGGGAAAAACCCTGTTTTTCGACCGGGAAGAATTTTTGAAGCGGGCCGACGCCGCGGGCCTGGTGGTGCTCGGCGTGAAGGACCTCTAAATGGGTTTGTTTTCATCCAAAAAACCGGTGGCGGCGGAAGCCCCCGTTCCCGAGGGGGAGCGGGTGTCCGTGGGGGTGGTGGGCGTCGGCAACATGGGCCGCCACCACGCGCGCCTCCTTTCCGGTCTGCCCGTCGCCCGCCTGGTGGGCGTGGCGGATCCGGACCTCTCCCGCGCCCAGGCTCTCGCCAAGGAACACCGCACCCACGCCTTCGCCCGGGCCGAAGAGTTTCCCGCGGACACCCGGGCCGTGATCATCGCCGCCCCCACGCCGACGCATTTTCCCCTGGCCAAATCGTTTTTGAACCGCGGATGGCATTGTTTTATCGAAAAACCCCTGACGGAGCGGGTGGAGGACGCCGAAGAGATCATTGAGTTGGCCCGGCAAAAGAATCTGGTGCTTCAGGTCGGGCACATCGAACGGTTCAACCCCGCCGTGGTGGAAATGGCCCGGCAGGCCCAGGACCCGCTTTTCATCGAAGCCTCCCGCCTGGGCCCCTTCGACCCCCGGGTCGCCCACGTGGGGGTCGTGTTGGACTTGATGATCCACGACATCGACATCGTCCTGGCCCTCGCCCAGGACAAGGTCGTCCGCTTGGACGCCGTGGGGGGGCGGGTTCTTTCGGCTCACGAGGACATCGTCAAAGCCACGTTGTTTTTCTCCCGGGGGTGCCGGGCGGACATTTCGGCCAGCCGGGTCAGCCTCAAGAAATTCCGGAAAATCCGCGTGTTCCAAAAGGACGCTTATCTGTCCTTGGACTATTCCGAGCGGAGCCTGAAAATTTACCGAAAGAAAAAGGACGAGATCAAAAGCCTGCTGGACATCGCCGTGCAGCGGCCCCGCCTGGAGAAGAAAGACCCCCTGGAATCGGAGCTTCGCCATTTCCTTCAATGCGTTCGGGACGGCAAGGCGCCGCTCGTGAGCGGGTCCCACGGCCGGGACGCGCTGGAGCTGGCCCTCGAAATCCGCCGTTCCCTGCGGCTGCACTCCCTTTAAATGGCCCGGGTGCT
>DAOQNO010000462.1:0-1587 GCA_035332125.1 Elusimicrobiota bacterium
GGTGGAAAACTTTTTGGCGCTCTCCTTGGCCAGTTGGGCGCCCCGACGGCTGATTTCCAGGGCCTGGTCCGCCAGCCCGTATTCCGCCAACACCAGGGGGGTCGAGCCGAAGGTGTTCGTTTCGATAATGTCCGCGCCGGCTTTCAAATAGCCGTCGTGAACCGCCTGTACCGCCGACGGTTTGGACAGGATCAGGTTCTCGTTGCAGCCCTCCAGGGCGGGGCCGCCGAAATCCGCCGCCGTCAAATTCATCTTCTGGAGCATGGTGCCCATGGCCCCGTCGAGAATGAGGATTTTCTCGCGAATGAGTTCTTGAAACGTTGAACCGTTCATCGCGCCGCTCCCCGTTCAAAACGCCCCAACAAAAAATTCACAAACATATCTCTCCTTGGGAATAAACCTTGGATCGACCCGAAATCAGCACCCGATCCCCTTTGACTTCACACCGCATGTCCCCGCCCCGGAACGACAGCTGCCGCACCGTCAGGGCCGGTTTTTTGAGCCGGCCCGCCCAATAGGGCGCCAGGAGGCATTGGGCGGAGCCCGTGGCGGGGTCTTCCGGGACCCCCACCTTGGGCGCGAAGAATCGAAGCACGTAGTCGGCCTCCAGGCCCGGCGCGGTGACGATGACGCCCCGGCGGTCCAATCCCCGTAAACCGTCCATGTCGGGCGCCAAACGGGAAACCGCCTGGGCGTCCCGATAAACGGCCACGTAATCCATGCCCGCCAAAACCGTCTCGGGCGCGGTGCCCAGGGCCGTCCGGAGTCCGGGCGGGGGCTCCACGGGCTTCGGCGGCAAGGAGGGAAAATCCATTCCCAAATAACCGTCCCGCTCCCGGGACACCGTCAACGCCCCGCTTTTCGTTTCAAATTGGACCGAGGGCTTTTTATGCCCCAAACGTTCAAAGAGAACATGGGCCGAGGCCAGGGTCGCGTGGCCGCACAGATCCACCTCCGCCGTGGGCGTGAACCAGCGCAGATGGAACCGGTCCCGGTCGGCCACGAAAAAAGCCGTCTCGGACAGGTTGTTTTCAAAGGCGATGCTTTGAAGCGTCGAATCCGGAAGCCAGGCCTCCAAGGGGCACACCCCGGCGGGGTTGCCGCCGAAGGGGCGCTCGGTGAAGGCGTCGACCACGAAATAGGGGATTTTCACTTTTCGGAGGCTCCAATTTCAAAAAGAACGGGGGGCGGATGCTTTCGGCACCCGCCCCCCGCGCGAAAGTTCGTGAAGGGTGGGGGACTTATTCCACCATGAAGTCGTGGCCGCGCACGGTCTGACGACCGTTGGCTTTGGCCCGCTTCGCCGCTTGCTCGAGATACCAGGCGATGAGCCCATTGACCGCGTCAAAAACGTCGCTGGAGGAGCGGCAACCCGCCTTCGCCAGAAGGTCCTTCGCTTTGGATTTCACCACAAGATCCGGAATTTGCTTTTTGGCCATGAGTTCCCCTTTCGAATGGAATGTCGGCGTACATGATATCACGACGGCGCTCAAAAAGGGAGGCGGCCGTTGTTGGCCCGGAGGAAAAACGGTATTCTGACCCCGGCATGGATCCTCGAAAAACCGACCCCCTCCCCGACCGCCCCTG
>DAOQNO010000463.1:0-1584 GCA_035332125.1 Elusimicrobiota bacterium
AAGGATAACCCCGTAAAGGAAGATTGAAAAGCCTTTCGGGTCCGGCGGGCCCCCCGAACGGGTCAATGGGATTGGGAGGAGAGGGATTTGGCCAGGACGGTCCGAAGGATTTTGAGGCCCCGGCGGGCGTCGGCGGCGGTCAAAATCAACGGCGGCAGAAGCCGGAGGACTTTGTCGGCGGTTCCGTTGATCAACAGGCCGGCTTCCCGGCAGGCAACGACCAGATCGGCCACGGGACGATCGAGCTCCAGGCCGATCATGAGGCCCGCCCCTCGCACCTCGCGTAGGGCGGGCAGGTCTTTTTGCCACCCGGAAATTTCCTTTTGAAAGAGCGCGCCGAGCTTTCGGGCCTGGGCCAACCGGGCGGGCGACAATTCTTTCAGAACGGCCAAGGCGGCCCGGCAGGGCACCGCGCCGCCGCCGAAGGTGGTGGCGTGGTCCCCGGGATGAAGGAGGTCGGCGATTTCGGGCCGGGCGATGACCCCGCCGATGGGGAGCCCGTTGGCCAGGCCCTTGGCCATGGAAAGGGCGTCGGGGCGGGCGTCCGCCGGGACCACCGCCGGGTTTTGAAAGGCGAAGAGGGTCCCCGTCCGTCCCATTCCCGTTTGAACCTCGTCAAAAAGCAATAGCCAATTTTTTTCCCGGCAGAGGGCCGCCAGGTCGGAATAGAAAGCGGGCGGCACCCGCCGCACGCCGCCCTCCCCCTGAATGGGCTCCACCAGAACGGCGCAGGTCTTGGCGGTGGCCTTTTGCCGGACATCCGACAGGTCTCCGTAACGGGCCACCACGAACCCCGGCAACAAAGGCCCGAACCCTTCCTGGTATTTCTTCTGGGGCGTGGCGGAAAGGGCCCCCAAGGTGCGGCCGTGAAAGGCGCTATCAAAGACGATGATTTCGTAACGCGGGCCTTCGGGGCCCGGGTTCACGGTCCCGAAACGGCGGGCGAGTTTGATCAATAGTTCGTTGGCTTCGGCCCCCGAATTGGAAAAGAACACCTTGGACGGGAACGTCCGTTCGACCAGGGCCTTGCCCAGCGCCTGTTGGGGTTGGGTCGAATAAATGTTCGAAGTGTGGAGAAGTTTTTTGACCTGGTCCGCCACGGCCCGGGCCACGGCCGGGTGGGCGTGGCCCAGGTTGCACACCGCGAGACCCGAAAAGAAATCCAGATATTTCTTGCCCCGGTCGTCGGTCAGCCAGGCGCCCCGGCCTTTGACGAAGGTGACCGGCTGCCGCCGGTAGGTGTTAAAGAGATAGGGCGATTCGACGAAACCGGTCAAGGGATGGCCTCCCGCTCCGTGGTCGGCCACCGCTTGCGCGGGGTCCTTGCCCCGCGCAAGCACTGGGGGCTTTTTCCCCGGGCCAAAGCCCGGGGCATGGGAGGAACCCCGGTCATGGCAGAAGCCGCGTGCCGGCCCAGGCGGTCAGCCCCGCCCGGCCGTCGATGATGTTGATTTCCTTGACGCCCTTTTTAAGCGCCCGGGCGCAGGACCGGATTTTGGGGATCATGCCGCCCGTCACGACGCCGTCGGCGATGAGGCGCTCGACGTCCTTGGCGCGAATCTCGGGAAGGGTCTTTTTTTGGCC
>DAOQNO010000464.1:0-1579 GCA_035332125.1 Elusimicrobiota bacterium
ACCTGATCCTCGGGGGCCCGGCGCCCGCGGCCTACTTGACCCGGAAGTTCGTCTCGCCGTCGCCGTCGACGGCGCCACCGAACTCGTCATCGCCGCCGTTGTACGCGATGCCGAAGGCGGAGTCGTCCGCGGGGCCGCGGACGTCGCCGGCCAGCCGTTTTTTGTGACCGGCAATCGTGAGGGGGCGTTTTTCCGCCGCCGCCCGGCGGAGCCACTTTTGCGCCTGTTCGACCGATTCGATCCGAAGGCCCAACGCTTCGCTTTCGGCTCCGCGGATTTCAACGGGCGGGGCGGAGGGTTCCGCCACCGGGAGGAGTTTGTCGGGATTGCAGAGGCCCGCCGGATCGAGGGCGGTTTTAATTCGGCGGAAAAGTCCCAGCGTGTCCGGCGTGAACAGCCACCGCATGGCCTCCCGTTTATCGGAACCGATCCCGTGCTCGCCGGAAATGGAGCCGCCCAACTCCACGCACACGCGAAGCATGTCGTGCCCGGCGGCCTTGACCCGTTGGGTCTCCAGGGGGTCCCGCTCGTCGAAAATCAAATTGGGATGCAAGTTCCCGTCCCCGGCGTGGGCGATGAGACCCATCCGCAATTTTTCCCGGTCGGCGATGGCCCGCACGCGGCGGACGGCTTCGGGCAAGCGGGTGCGGGGAACGACGCCGTCCTCCACCAGCACGTTGGGGGCCAGCCGGGCCATGGCGGGGTACGCCCCCCGCCGTCCTTCCCAAAACTTTTGCCGGTCGCGCTCGTCGGCGGCCCGGCGGAATTCGGCGGCGCCGTTTTTCCGACAGATCGCCCGGACCCGTTCCCCCTCCTCCGCGATCACCCCCCGGGCGCCGTCCAGCTCGATCAACAGAACGGCCTCGGCGCCCCGGGGGTACCCCGCGCCCACGAAGGCCTCCACGGCGTCCACGGTCAATCGGTCCATGACTTCCAAGGTCGCCGGCACGATGCCGGCGGAAATCGTGTCGGTGACGGTCTGGGCCGCGGCCTCCATGGAGGGAAAGGCGACCAAAAACGTCTCCACCGCTTCCGGCGCGGGCATCAGGTTCAATTCGATTTTGGTCGCGACGCCCAAGGTTCCCTCGGACCCCACGAACAATCCCGTCAGATCGTAACCGGCATCGTCGACGGAAAAGCGGCCCGTCCCGCCGTCCGGCAGGACCATTTCAAGCCCCGTCACGTGGGTGGAGGTCACGCCGTATTTCAGACAATGGGGTCCCCCGGCGTTGGTTCCGACGTTCCCGCCCAAGGTGCAGGCTTTTTGACTGGCCGGGTCCGGAGCGTAAAAGAGGCCCAACGGCGCCAAGAGGGCGTGCAAATGGAGGTTGACCACGCCGGGTTCGACCCAGGCGCGCCGGCGCTCCCGGTCGATGGACAAAACGCGGTTCATCCGGGCCAGGTGGACCACAAGGCCGCCGGTGGACGGGACGGCGCCGCCGCAAAGGTTGGTGCCGGCGCCCCGGGCCACGTAGGGCACGCCGTGGTCGACGGCGATCCGCACGGCGCGCGCCACGTCCTCCGCGTTCCGGGGCAGAACCACCGCGCCGGGCAGCCGTTTTTCCAAAGCGGCGTCAAA
>DAOQNO010000465.1:0-1578 GCA_035332125.1 Elusimicrobiota bacterium
ACGCCGCCCGCCACGAGCACCCGGCGAATGTCGTCCGACACCGCCACATACATCTTGATACGGCCGGAGCGGTATTTTAGTTGGCTGAAAATGTTCCATTTTTTGAGTTTAAAGGAGACCCGGCGGGAAACCACCAGGCGTCGGACGGGGGCGAAGAGGGACGCCAACAGCGCGATGGCGTGGGCCCGGGGATGGTGGGCGTGGACAACGTCGGGTTGAAATTCCCGAACGAGGCGGGCCAGCCGCCAGGCCGCGGGGAGATCGTAATCCTCCCGCATGGGGCAGGTTTCCAAACGCACGGAGCCGTCGGACGCGTGCTTGACCAATTCGCCGTCGGGGGGACAAAAAAGGGCGGCCCGATGGCCCGCCGCTGTCAATCCCCGGCAGAGGTTCCACAATTGCACCGTACCGCCGGACCAGCTCCGGCTTTCCGTGACGTGAAGGACGCGCACGTTAACGCGGGACCCGAAACCGCGGGCCGATTGGGCGGAACACTTATTCCGTGGCTTGGGCGGCGACGGCCGCGGCGGCTTGTTCCCGGGCGATGGCGGCGTTGGCCTTTCCCTGGGCTTCCTTGGCTTTTTGAACGTCGTACTTCAGGCTTTCGGTGTAGCGGACCACGGTGTTGTCCACCTTGGGCGCGGGAGCGGCGGCTTCCTTCGGCTTGGAGGTGCAGGCGGCGAGAAAAGGCAAAAGCAGAACAAGTCGTTTCATGGGACCTCCGTTATTTTCGGGGAACTTTCAAAACCAAAACGGGCGAGGCGCCGGCGTTCTCCCAGGTGTCCCGGGCGACGGCCCGGACTTGCACGGGACCCTTCGGCAGGACCTCCCGGGTCAGGGTGAAAGCGTAAGGGGCTCCGTATTCCCGGCGGCCGATCCGCCGCCAGGAGCGGGAATCCGTCGAGAACTCCACCCAGGCGCTTTCGATGTCGGAACCGGAAACCTCGGCTTCCAGCACCAATCGGGGATTGATTTCGGCGTCTTTCGCGGGGGGACGGCGCCAGGCCACCCGGGGGCGCTCTTCCCGGGCGGGGACCAGTTTCAACGCCACGGCGGGCTCGTAGGACACCACCGGCGTTTTCAGGGCCTCGACCGGCGTCAACGGCGGTTGCCCGCGCACCGAATTGTTGAGCCAGGTGTCCACGACGCCGTTGCTGGGACCGGCCGCCAGAATCGGCGCGTGGCGGGCGTCCCGAAATTCGTCGTCGGGCGAATAGAGCGCCACGTAGTTGTCGCCGGTCGTTGAAATCGATTTGAGCGGCACTTCGACCCAGAACCAACGGGATTCCCCCACGCCGTCCAGCGCGTTGTCCGGGTCGCCCTCCAGGGGAATGTCGTCGGACATGGCCAGCAAATACCGTTTGCTCTGGGACCAGGACGGTTCGGGGCCCAGAGCGATGGCCACCTCGCCCTGGATCACCCGCCGTTCCCAGGTGGGCCGACCGGGAATGGGCTCGGTTTTCATGGCGCCCAATTTGGCGCCCACGAAGGCCCGCACGTACGGACCCGAGGAGGCGGCCGGCAATTTATGAACCCAGCAGGTGTTGTGGCCGACGTACCAATTGGCGTTCCACCCGC
>DAOQNO010000466.1:0-1576 GCA_035332125.1 Elusimicrobiota bacterium
TGGAAACTCGCGGTTCCCACGGACTGGAGCGGGCGGGGCCAAATTTCAAAATAGACCCGGGGGCGACGGGCGGGCCGGGGCCGGGCGTCCAACCGGGCCAAACGTTCTTTCAATTTAAAAATCAGGGCCGTCGCTTCCGGGGCGCGATCGATGGCGTCGCCCACCTTCCGGATCAAATCAAAAACGTCCTCGATGGATTTGGCGTGGGTGGCGGGTAGGAAGAGGACGGGGAGGCGATGGCGTTGAAAATCCGCCGCAAACCGTTCGTGGGAACTGTCCGCCAGGATCAAATCGGGGCGAAGGGCCATCAAGACTTCCCAGCGGGGCTCCAAAGCCCCGGCCCGGGGGAGGCCCGGGAAATCCCCGGGGTGTTCCGAATCCGACACCGCGACCAAAGACGTCCGCGTCCCCAACGCCGTCACGATTTCGGAATGGGAGGGAAGGAGGGAAACCAGGCGTCGTTCACGGGCCCCCGCCCAAAGAGGCGCGGCCACAAGGAAAACGGCGATCGCTCGGATAAAACGCATGTCGGACCCAACGCCGGGCGGGAAAAGAGGGGACAAAAAAACCCAACAGGGCGGGAGTCTGTTGGGGGTCGATCGTCCTTCCCGCGAAGGCGCCTTTCGGCGAAGTATGGCTCGCGCGCCGTAGACCGGACTTGTCCCCGACCGTTTCGTCGGGGCTTCACCGTTGCGGGGCAGTGCCTGATTCGACCGATGCGGTCCGACAGGGCTTCCCCGGCGTGCGAGAATGGGTTCAGTGTATCAAAAACGGCCCGGTTGTCAACTTTCCGACGATCCAAGATCCCCTTGATTTATTTCCCAACCGGGGGTAGGCTGGTTCGGTTCGCTTCCCCCTTCAACGAGACCGACACAAGGACAATCCATCCGCCGGGAGGACTTTGCCGTGGATCGTTTCTACGACATCTTCGTTCACATATACGCCTTGATCAGTCAGAATTTCCGTTGGGATCATTCCCTTTCCGAGCCCGACCCCGTTCTGGCCCCGGCGGATTCCCCCCGCTACCGAAAACGAAAAACACTCCGCCGCGGCTGACGGCCCGACCCCGCCCTCGCTGACCCGGGCGTTGAATCGCGCCGGGAGCGGCTCCGGGAATCGACGATTGCCAGGGGATGGATGGAATCCTAAGATACGCAACGCGTGCCCCCCCTCCGGAGAATTCCCGCTTTCCCCTTGTCCGCCGCCGTCGCGGCCGCGTTGATCGTTTTCCCCCTTGTCGCCGAAGGCTGGCGCGCCCGGGTCCGAGCTTTCAACCCCGACGAACTCCAACACGTCCACACGGCCTGGTCCTGGGCCCGGGAGCGCGTTCCCTATCGGGATTTTTTTGAACACCACGGCCCGGTGTTGGCCGCGGTGTTGGCCCTGCCCCTGCGGCGGCTTCCCGTGGAACGATCCGCCGTCTCCGCCGGGGCCTTCCTGTTGGACGTCCGGTGGGTGTTCTGGGGTTTTTGTCTCTTGTCGCTCCTGACCGTCGCCCTGATGGCCCGGGCCCTGGGGGGTCCGCCCGGGGCGGGGGCCGCCGCCCTGCTGGCGGGGGTCCCCCTCTTTTTGGGAA
>DAOQNO010000467.1:0-1573 GCA_035332125.1 Elusimicrobiota bacterium
CCCGGGACAACAATTTGCGCGTCGCCAAGTCGCTCTCTTTCAACCGCGCCTGGGCGAGGGATTCCCGGGGGCTCCGTTCCATTTTGCCGCCCCAAAATCGGAACACGTCCTTCAATTCGAAATAGACCGTGGCGGACCCCTGGGTGACCCGCAACGCCTCGCCCGTGATTTCCATTACCGCGGGACCCGGAACAAAAGCGCGGCTTTCCAACCGGATCAGCCGCTTGCCCGTGGACGGATCCACCAGAGAGCCGCCGCTTCGGGCGTCCCCGCTGATCGACAGGGCCACGGCGAGTCCGGCGGGCGCCGGAACGTTCCGGTCCTTCCGTCGATCCTCCAGCCATCGCGCCAGGCGGACCCGCGCGGGGGCTTCCCGGACCGCCTCGGCGTAGCTCCCGTAGGGATCGGCCAGCAGGGCCGCGGAGCCGCTCCCATTCCGGGCCCGGCTGGCGCGAAAAGGCTCCAACGAGAAGGCCCAGGTGCGGTCGGTGTCGGGTTCCGTCAGGTAAAGGAGCGGCGGCCAAAGGTCGTCTCCGGAAAAACGGACCCGATGAATCCCCGGCCGGAGACCCGCCAAAGCGAGGGAAAAGGGCCGCCCCCCGACGCTCGTCTTGAAGAAGGCCATTCGCGTGCGTTCCCGGGGCCCGGCGGTGGGCTTGAACGCCAATTGAATCTCGTGGGTCTTGGGTTGACCCGTCGCCCATCGCCCCGGCCCCCAACGGTCCGGCGTTGCGGTTCGGCGCGGATCGGTGGCGATGTCCAGCAACACGCGCAATTCATCGGTGACCGCGGGCCGAAGGGAACCCAAAAAGACGCCGCCCGCCAGGGCCACACCTTGGGAGACGTCGCCCAACCCCCAATGGGCCGCGAACAGGGCCGCCGCGACGGCCACAAACAGGGCCAGCGGCGTCGCCCAGCCCCTTTCGGGGCCCCGCGACGAAACGACCGCGACCCGGGGAGGATATTCCGAAAAACGACGCACGTGGACCCGCCATCCGTAACCTTCCACGTCCCGCAATTCCCCCATCCGAAGGGGCACCGGCACTTGAGGAAACTTCGCCCGTCGAGCGGAAAGATAATGGGCTTCCCGTCCCGAATCCTCCGGCACGACCACTTCCTGGCCTTCCAGCGGAAAATCCCGGACGTGGTCGGCCCGCCCGGGGAGAAAGCCGGAATCCGAAATGTCGTCGGTGACGAAGAGGCCGTCGGGGCGAAGATTTTTTGACAGGGCGACCAGATAGCTCGGGGTCCCCGCGTAGTTCTTCGGCATCTCCATTCCGGCGCGCTGATAGTAAACGTCGAACGTCCAGCCGAGGTCCCCGGCGGATTTGACCACGTCCATATCCCGGAAGACGACTCGCCGGGATCGAGACGTCGCGGCCGCCGGGTGGCGCCATTCAAATTGGAGGATCCAGTTTTTGCCCTCCATCCGGTGGAGTACCGAGGCGGGATCCACTCCCAGGGAAACGAGTTCCCGCCAAACGTCCCCCATCAGTTGCTCCGCGTCGGTCATGAAAACGGCCCGGGCCCACCTCGTGGTGGATGTCGCTCCCACCTATGCCGATGCCCAGAC
>DAOQNO010000468.1:0-1569 GCA_035332125.1 Elusimicrobiota bacterium
CCCGACCGCTCCCCCCGCCCCGTCCCGCGCCCGCGCTTTTTTGGCCGGCCTCGCTTTGGGCATCGTCCTGGCCCTGACGGGGGCCTTGGCGGGCCTCTGGGCGGCCAACGGACGGTTGTCGGCGGGGTTCGAGCGGGGGCTTCGGCGTTTCGTATTTACCGACGGAAACACCGCCGGTTTTGAGAGCGCCACCCTGGATTTGTGGCGCGGGCGGGCGGCGCTTCGGGGAGTCCGTTTTCAAGGGCCCGAAGGACTCCGGGGCACCGTGGACCGGGTGACCCTCTCGGCCCCCCCGGCGGAATTGTTTTCCGGCGCCGGGCCCGTCGCCGTGGTGGGCTTGGAGCGCCCGGCGCTTCGATGGGGCGACGCCGCCCGGAGCGGCGCGGAATTTCGCGCGCCCGCGCTGCCGGGGGTCGTCCGGGAGTGGACCGTGACCGACGGTTCCGGCACCTGGACGCTCGCCGACGCGGGGTTGACCTTGGATCGGTGGAATCTCCGGCTGGTCCGTTCCGATCCGGGGACGAGCGGGCGGTCGGTTTTGACCCTCGACGGCGCCGGGCGCGTTCTCCCCGAGGACCCGGCCGCCGCGACCGTTCACGTCACGTTTGAGGAACCCTTTTCCCCGGCGGCTCTGGAGGGCGAAATCCAAATCCGCGATCTGTCCCTGCCGGCCCTCTACCGGACCTGGGGCCGGGATCCCGAATTGCAAATTCTTTCCGGTCGGCTCGACGTCAAAACCCAGTTCACGATCGGCGGCGACCAACTGACGGCCAGCCATCTGGTGGAAATCAAAGACCTGCGGGTGGATCCGGGCGCCCGGAAAAAACTTTTCGGCTTGTCGGTCAAACGTCTGAAAGACGTTTTGGTCATCGACCGCCTCTCCTTCGTGGTCCCCATGAGCGGGTCCGTGCAGGACCCCCAAATCGGGTTTGCCACCTCCCTGGAACAGATTCTCACGAAGATCCTGGACGGAAAAATCGACGATCCGGAGGACCTTCGAACCTGGGCCCGCCGGGGGGGCAACTATTTCGGCGCCAAGGCCGACGCCGCCTGGCGGGCGTGGCTCAAGCGCCGCCGGGAAAGGGCCTCGTGAGGCCGGGGCGCGTTTTCCTGGTGGGCGCGGGTCCGGGGGATCCCGGGTTGTTGACCCTTCGGGGCGCCGCCCTGTTGAAGTCGGCCGACGTGGTGGTTTTGGACGCGTTGGTGGACCGACGGTTGTTGGGCCATTGTCGAAAAGAAACCACGGTCATCGACGCCGGCAAACGGGGTCACGGCCGGGTGCTGATGCGCCAAGGCGAGATCAATCGGTTGCTGGTCCGGCGCGCCCGGGCGGGCGAGCGGGTGGTGCGCCTGAAAGGCGGAGACCCCTACCTCTTCGGCCGGGGGGGCGAGGAGGCCGCGTTTTTGGCCCGGGCCCGGGTTCCCTTTGAAGTGGTTCCCGGTGTTTCCTCCCTCGGCGCCGTGCCCGCTTCGGCGGGAATTCCCCTCACGCACCGGGGGCTCGCCTCCACCGTCACCGTCGTCACGGGCCACGGGAGCGATCCCAACCCCTATTTGCGCGAATCCCGC
>DAOQNO010000469.1:0-1547 GCA_035332125.1 Elusimicrobiota bacterium
CAGGGCAAGGCCGACGCGCTGATCTCCGCCGGAATTTCCGGCGCGACCATGGCGGCCTCCCTGTGGCACCTGCGCCGGCTTCCCGGCGTCTCCCGGCCCGCCATCGCCACCCTCATGCCGACCCTGGTCGGCAACGCCATCGTCCTGGACGTCGGCGCCAACGTCGATTGCAAACCCAAGCACCTGCTTCAATTCGCCGTCATGGGGTCCATCTACGCCCACGCGATTCTGGGCATTCCCTCTCCCCGGGTGGGGCTCTTGACCATCGGCGAGGAGGAGGGCAAGGGCAATTTGGTCACCGTGGAAACCCATCCGCTCCTCAAAGTCAGCGGCCTCAACTACGTGGGCCACGTCGAAGGCCGCGACGTCCCGAGCGGCGTCGCCGACGTTTTTGTTTGCGACGGATTCGTGGGGAACATCCTTTTGAAATTCGGCGAAGGCCTGGCCGCCGCCGTCCTGAAGTTGATCAAAAACGAAGTCCGCAAACACCCCCTCGCCATTTTCGGCAAATACCTGCTCAAGGGCGCTTTCAAGGAACTCCTGCGCAAAACCGATCCTTCGGAATACGGAGGGGCGCCGCTTTTGGGCGTTAACGGCGTGGCCTTGATCTCCCACGGCGGCGCCGACGCCAAGGCCATCAAGAACGCCGTGCGCACCGCGGGGGTGTTCGTCGAAGCGGGCATCAACCGCCAGATTTCCGACCGCTTGCAGGGAACCAACGCCCACATCATTCCGCTCAAGGTGTCGGCCTAACCGTGAGCGGCGTCCGGTTTTTGGCCACCGGGGCGGCGCTCCCGGCGAAGGTTCTCACGAACGCCGATTTGTCGAAAATCGTCGACACCTCCGACGAGTGGATCACCGAACGGACGGGCATCAAGGAACGGCGCATCGCCGCCCCCGACGAAGCCACCTCGGACCTCTCCACCCGGGCCGCGCGCCAGGCCCTGGAACGGGCGGGCCTTCAACCCCGGGACGTCGACCTGATCGTCGTCGCCACCTGCACCCCCGACCACCTTTTTCCTTCCACCGCCTGTCTGGTTCAAAAGAATCTCGGTGTTCCGGCCTCCATCGCTTTCGACGTGTCGGCCGCCTGTTCCGGGTTCATCTACGGCCTGGCCTGCGTGAAGGGCCTCCTGGAAACCGGGCTGGCCAAAACGGCGCTCCTGATCGGGGCCGACACCTTGTCCCGCTTCACCGACTGGACCGACCGGGGCACCTGCGTGCTTTTTGGCGACGGGGCCGGCGCCTTGGTCCTTCAGGCCTCCCCCCAATCCAACGATTTGTTGTCCATGCATCTGGCCGCCGACGGCGGGCCGGGGGATATTTTGACGATTCCGGGCGGGGGATCCCGCCATCCCCTGGGCCAAAACGGCAACGCGAAGGAATTCCCGCCCACCATCAAAATGGAAGGCCGCGAGGTGTTCAAGCACGCCGTGACCCGGATGGTGGAAGCCGCCGAAGGCGCGCTGGCCAAGGCCGGACGGTCCCCCGCGGATTTGCGGCTGTTGATTCCGCACCAGGCCAATTTGCGCATCATCGACGCCGTG
>DAOQNO010000470.1:0-1538 GCA_035332125.1 Elusimicrobiota bacterium
CACGACGTTCCTTTATCCGCGCACCGGCGGAATTCAAGCCCTTCCCGAAGCCCTGGCGAAGGAAGTGCGCGGCCTCCGTTTGGGGGTTTCCCTCGAGTCCGTGGATTGGAAAAATCGCCGCGTTCTTCTTTCCACGGGGGAATGGCGCCCCTATCGGCGGTTGGTCTCCACGTTGCCTTTGCCGGAACTGTTGAAGCGGTTGACGCCCTTTCCGGCGGAACTGCGCGAAGCGTCCGAGCGCCTGCGATGGACCACCGTGTTGTGCGTGAACCTGGGCGTGGCCCGGTCGAAAATATCGCAGGCCTCCTGGATCTATTATCCCGAGAAGAAGTTCCCTTTTTACCGCGTGGGATTCCCCATGAATTTTACGCCCCACGTGGTTCCCCGCGGTTGCTCGTCCATGTATGTCGAGGTGTCCTGCGATCCCGGTCGGGAGCCGACGGGGCCCGCGGATCGGGCGCGCCTGTTGTCCCGGGTGCGGGAGGGCTTGGTCGCCGCGAAGATCCTTCGACGGTCGGACCGAATTCCCGTGGCCCACGTGGTCCCCATCCGTTACGCCTACGTCGTCTACGACCGGCATCGAACCGAATCGGTGAACCGGATTTTCCACTGGTTGGACCGGCGCGCGGGGGCCGATTCCATCGGCCGATACGGCGCTTGGAAGTATTCCTTCATGGAGGAAGCCCTGTTGGACGGGAAGCGCGCCGCCGACGCGGACGCTCTTCGCCGCGGGAGCCCCGCGGCCTAACGGGCCGGCGTTCGTGCGTTCTTTTCATCGGTCCGCCCAAATATTTCACGCCGTTTTCCTTTGCCTGATCCTGCTGATTCCATTGTTGCGGGGCGCCTGGGACCAGTGGGCCCAATCCTTGGTGCTTGTGACCTGGGCTTTTCTGGGGGGGTTGGAATCCCTTTTGCTCGTCCGGGGGCGCGCCGCCGCCTTGGACGATTGGTTCGAGACGCTTCGCGTCGCCGGACCCCCCGTGGGGATTTTCGTCGGCGCCGGGGCCCTGTCCGCCGTCCGCAGCGCCTTTCCGAACAGCGTGTGGCCCGCGGTCCTAAACGACTTGCCGGCCGTCGCTTTTTTCTTTTTAACGGCGGCGGCGCCGTCAAGGCTCCGGCCGTTGTATTGGCGGTCCCTGGCCGGGGGCGCCGTGTTGCCGCTGGCCGCGGCCGGCGTGGCGGCGTTCTCTTCCCGGGAGCAATTCGCCCATTCCCTGATCAATGCCAATCTGTTGGCCTGTTTGGCCGTGGCGGCCCTGCCCTTGGTCGCCTATTTGGGGTGGGGATCGTTGACCGGTCCCCGGGAGCGCTGGGGATGGCGGGCGGCCGCCGTCGTGTCGGTCGCGGCCCTGATTCTGTCCAAATCTTTTTGGGGGTTTGTCGTTTTCGCCGCGACCTCCGTCGTCGCCGTGGGGGGGTGGATGCGGGGAAGGCCCCGGCGCCAGCGTTGGGCGGTCGCGGTCGTTGCGGTGGCCGTCGTGTCGGCGCTGGCTTTCGCGTTTCGAGAAGATTGGGGAAAAATTGTTTCGGGCGACGCC
>DAOQNO010000471.1:0-1538 GCA_035332125.1 Elusimicrobiota bacterium
CCGTGTACGGCCGCCGCTCGTCGGTGAGCACCTCCCCGGGCGGCACGGCCACGCAGAGCACCGTTTTTGCCGACGTCGGCTTTATCATTGACGTGACGCCGACGATCAACGAAGACAACCGGATTCGCCTGAAAGTGAAGCCCGAATCCAGCAACGTGGAAGGCACCACCGACGCCGGACCGACCATCAACACCACCACGGCCGAGACCGAGGTGATTTTGCGGGACGGCGACACCATCGTGATCGGCGGGTTGGTCAGCGAAAACATGGTGAAGTCCGTCAGTAAAGTTCCTCTCCTGGGGGATCTCCCGGTGTTGGGCGTTTTCTTCCGAAGTTTGTCGGACACCAAGAAGCGGCAGGAGCTTTTGGTGTTCATCACCGCGCGCATCGTCCCCGACTGACCCATCGTCGGCGCCTCCCCGCTTAGCGCCCATGTCGCCCGAAGCGTCCCCTTCCCTCGAGGTCCTGCTCAAGGAGGCGGACAACGCCCGCCAGCGCCAATGGTGGGACGAAGCGGTTAAACTCCACCAGGCGGCGCTCAAGGCCTTCCCCGACGAGCCTCGATTAAGACTGGGGCTTGCCCAATCCTACGAAGGAAAAGCCCGGCAAACCGGTTTAAACCCCTTTTTCCTGATGGCCCTCCAGGAATACTGGCGTTTGGTCAACGCCAACCCGGCGGACGTCAAGGCCGTCGACGGTTTGTTGGCCGCGGCGTACAACGCGGGACAATTGGACGAAGTGATGGAAGAATTTCGTTCCCGCATGAATCAACATCCGGAGGTCGAGGCGTACAAAACGACCTTCAAGAAAATCGAAACGCTTTTCCTTTTCAGCGCCGAACCCCGAAAATCCACCGCCCCCGGCCCCAACGGGTTCTTGCACTTGGTGGCTGGAAAAATCCTTCCTTTCGTGGCCCTGGCTTGTTTCTTGGGTTGGTTTTTTCTAAGACTCAAAGCGGGATCCAGCGGCGGTGCGATGTCGCCCACCGTGCGCCTCCTGGAAGCGGCTTTGCCCCGTTTTTCCGTTTTCTCCATTTTGGCCTATCTCATTTACCAAGGCTACCTTCGTCTGCGTTCTTCCCGTTGAGGAACCGCCCGTGCGCCCGACCCGCTTTGTCCGAGTCGGGCCCTATTCTCTTCCCGCTTCCCGCCTGAATGAAGTAATCCCCGGGGCCGCTCTGGCGGTCGTTGCCTTCGCCCAGGGGGGGAAAGTCGATTGGGTCTGGAACGCCGCGTGTTTGTTGATTTTTTTGGCGGCGTCCCTCCTCCTCTTACGGCGTCCGGTCGATATTGGGCGCCATCCTCTATTTCCCGCCGTCCTTCCATTTCTCACCTGGACCGCGCTGGCCGCGGTCTTTTCCGGGGATCCTTCGGCGTCTTTCCCCGCCGTGCAAAAAATCGTGGCCCCCTTCTGTATGGGCGCGTGGTTTGCTTTTTACCCAACGCCCTTATCGCGCCGGGGGTTCCTCTTCGGCCTGGCCGGACTCGGCGTGGCCAACGCCTTTTTTGTTTTCCGGCGGGCGGGAGGGACCTCCGCGC
>DAOQNO010000472.1:0-1518 GCA_035332125.1 Elusimicrobiota bacterium
CCGGCCGCCCCGCAGCACTTCGACCCGAAGTTCGAGTTGATCGCCGGGCACGACGGGTTTCCGGAACTTCACCTTGTCGATCCCCATAAAGAACGCCAATTTATCCTTGAGTTCCGGTTTGGACAAAAAGAGCACGCAGGCGGATTGGGCCATGGCTTCGACAATGAGGACGCCCGGCATGATGGGACGTCCGGGAAAATGGCCCTGGAAAAACGGCTCGTTGGCGGAAACGGACTTGAACCCGGTGATTTTCTTTTCGGGCTCGGTGATCGTGGCCGTGTCGATCATCAGGATCGGGTAACGGTGGGGAATGGCCCCCATAATCTCGACGGTGGTAAGGGTGCGGGGCGCGACGTTGTCCATGGGGGTGACTCCTCCGGGAATTAAATCAGTAATTCGACGTGACCGCCGTCTGGGACGGTGCTTCGCCGGTCATCTGCGCGGCCAATTTCTTGACCAAATTGACGTTGTGTCCGTGGCCCACGCGGTGGGCTTTGATGCGGGCCTTGAGGGGAGCGCCCAGTAAAAAGAGGTCGCCGATGAGATCGAGGGTCTTGTGCCGGACGAATTCATCCGGGTAGCGGAGGGATTTTTCCTTGTTGTGAATGCGGTCCATGCCGACCACGACGGCGTTGTCCAGGGACCCGCCCCGGGCCAGCCCTTGGCGTTTCAGGGCTTCCACTTCGAAATCGAAACAAAAGGTCCGGGCCCGGGAGATTTCGTTCAAATAGGACTCCCGGGTCACGGTGAACTCCCGGCGTTGCTCCCCGATCAAGGGGTGTTTGAAATGGATGTTTGTCTCGATGATCAGCTCGTCGGCCGGCTCGACCTCGTAACGGGTTTCGCCCGCGGTGTATTCCAGGGGATCGGGCTGGAAAAATCGCCGCGGTTCGTCCAGCTCGGTCACGCCGGCGGCTTCCAGCGCGTCCCAAAAGGGCCGGGCGCTGCCGTCCGCCACGGGGGGTTCGTTGGCGTTCACCTCGATGACCGCGTTGTCGATGCCCAGGCCGTAGAGGGCGGACAACACGTGCTCCACGGTGTGGACCCGGGCCTCGTGGTTTTTCTCCCCGTCAAGGCTCAAAGTGGTGCCGCGCACGACGCTGGAGACAATGGAATGATGGGCGGGCAGGCGCGGCTTTCCCGGCAAATCGGTGCGGACAAAAACGACGCCCTGGCCCGCGGGGGCGGGCTTAAAAATCAAGTGGCATTTGTTGCCGGTGTGAAGGCCGACGCCTTTGTACACCGCCTCCCGGGCGATGGTGCGTTGGCGTTCCCCGGTGGAAAACAGTTTCACGCGGAGGGGGATCCTTTCTTTTTAAATTGTCGCCATTCCTCCAACACCGCCGGCAGACGTCGGAGAGCCGCCTGGCATTTGAGTTCGTCGCGAATCGGTTGCGCCGGAAGGCCCCAGAGGACTTCCCGGGGGGTTTTCAGCGACTGCGTCACGCCGCCCCGGGCCGCCACGGTCACCCCGTCGGCGATGCTGAGGTGCCCCGCCACCCCGACCTGGGCCGCCAG
>DAOQNO010000473.1:0-1515 GCA_035332125.1 Elusimicrobiota bacterium
AAGACGACGTGATCAACGCCGGCGCCCGCTGGGTGGACCGGGTAGTGGCCGTCGACGGGGCCTTGATCACGGCCCGAACCCCCGATGACCTGCCCGCCTTTTGCCGTGAACTCATTTCCCAAGTGGCCCGCGTCCCGGCCGCCCGCTGATCCCGTGGCCGACCTCAAAGTGTGCGCCGTCGCCGATTTGCCCCCCGGGGAGGCCCGCGTGGTGACTCTTCGGGATAAGGAGGTGGCCGTTTTCAACGTCGCCGGATCTTTTCACGCCATGGACAATCTCTGCCCCCATCGGGGGGCGCCCCTGAGCGACGGCCGCTTGGAGGGGAAAACGGTGATTTGCCCCTGGCACGGATGGCAATTCGACGTCACGACGGGGGCCCTCGTGGTCAGCCCCGACAGTCGCCAAACCACCTACCCGGTGACGGTTCGCGACGGACACGTCTACGTCGCCCCGCGGGGGAACGCGTGAGCCGGCTTCGAACCCTTTCCGTCGCCCACAGCCCCGACCCGGACGACGCTTTCATGTTTTACGGGATCGCCAAGGGGAAAGTGCCCCTGCCCGGTTGGCGGATCCGACACGTCCTCAAAGACATCCAATCCCTCAACCGGGACGCCCGACGGTCCCTCCATCACATCACGGCCATTTCGGCCGCCGCCTACCCCAGCGTCGCGGACCGTTATTGGGTGTTGTCCGTCGGCGCTTCCGTTGGACGGCGCTACGGACCGCTCGTGGTCTGCCGGCCGGACCGCCGTCCGCGGCTTCGCGGCAACGACTGGTCCGGGCTCCGCATCGCGACGCCGGGCCCCGAAACCACCGCCCTCCTGGCGCTTCGCCTGGCCCGTCCCGGGTTTACCCCCGTGGACATGCCCTTTGATAAAATCATCGCCGCCGTTCAATCGGGTCGCGTGGACGCGGGTTTGATCATTCACGAAGGCCAGCTGACCTACCGCACCCACGGGTTGGAAAAGGTCCTGGACTTGGGCCAATGGTGGCACCGGGAAACCCGTTTGCCGTTGCCCCTGGGGCTCGACGTGGTCCGCAAGGACCTCGGAATCCGCCTCGCCCGGGAATTGGCCGCGGCCTTGACGCAAAGCATTCGACTCGCCTACCGGGACAAAAAAGCTTCCGTGGCCTACGCTCTCCGCTACGGCCGGGGCATCGGGGCGGCGGTGGGGGAAAAATTCGTGAAAATGTACGTCAACCGAGACACCCTCGATCTGGGTCCCCAGGGCGAAAAGGCCCTCCGCCTGCTTTACGACCGGGCCCGAAAAGCCGGTTGGCTGCCCCGGCGACCCACCTTCCGCGTCGTTCGCCCCCGTTAACCGGCCGTCTTGACACCGCCCCGTTCGGGGGCTATATAAGGGAAGACGTTTTCGATTCCGGACGCAGACCGAGGTGCCGGTTCCCAACGACCGAACGACCGCATGTCCCCTTTGCCCCCCGACAACACGAGCGCCTCCCTTTCGCCGGCCCCGGCTCCGCGGTCCCCGGCCGCCCCCGTCCGCTGGTTGCCGC
>DAOQNO010000474.1:0-1511 GCA_035332125.1 Elusimicrobiota bacterium
CCCGTTGGACATGCCCGTGGAGTAAATCCGGGCCGGATCCACGGCGTAGTCGGTTTTAAGGCGGGCGACCAGGGCGCGCACGAACCCCACGTCGTCGACCGTGTTGCTCGACGCGTAACCGCAGCACGCCCCGCCGTTCCAGGTTTGGACGGCCCCCGTCCCATCGGGGTAAGCGACCAAAATCGTCTCTCGCTCGGCGAGGGGAAGAATCTGGGACTGGCTCATCTGAATGGCCGCCGAGCCGCCGCCCCCGTGAAAGGAAAGAATCAACGGATGGGGAACCGCGGGGTTGTATCCCGAAGGTCGGAAAACCAGGTACGTGCGGGTTCGCCCGTCGGCGGGGGTAACGATGGAGCTTGAGATCACCCGACCCGCCACGCGCACGGTGGCCGTGGCGGTCAAACCCAGGTAGGTTCCCGAAACGTCGGAAACCCCTTCGGCCAGGGCGTCGTAATTGCCTTTTTTAACCGCGTTCATCTGGACAACGCCGGGAAGGGAGGAGACCCAGGTCACGGAGGAGGGGGTCACCCGAACGGGCGGGTGGGGCCCGTCGTCATCGTCGTCGTAAAGCGCGTTCACCCAGCCGGCCCCGTCCACCCCCATGACGGTGACGGCGGGCTGCAGGGTCAAACGGGCGGCGCGAAGGGGGGCGCCGGTCAGCGCCAGACCCAGGGCCACGCAAATGCGAACTTTCATAACGCCTCCGGGCGATGGACCGATATTCTATTGGACGATTCGAGGGTGGTCAAAGTGTCGCGGGACGAAAAAAAACGGGCGGGGTTCCGAGGAACCCCGCCCGTTTTGGAATGCGATGCGCGCCTTGCGGCGCTTGGCCTCGTGGTGGTCCGGGCTTTTAGAAGTCTCCGCCGCCCATTCCGCCGGGCATCGCCGGAGCGGGTTGTTTCTTCTCCGGAATGTCGGTCACAAGCACGTCGGTGGTCAGGAGGAGGCCCGCCACGCTGGCCGCGTTTTGAAGCGCGCAGCGGGTGACCTTCACCGGGTCCACGACGCCCTGCTTGAGCAGGTCGCCGTACTCGTTGGATTCGGCGTTGTAGCCGAAGTGGGGATCCGCGTTCGTGCGGACTTTGTCCACGACGATGGAGCCGTCCACGCCGGCGTTGTCGGCGATGGTGCGCAGGGGATCTTCCAGGACGCGCCGGATGATCTTGATCCCGGTGTCTTCGTCCTGGTCGGTCCCTTTCAGGCCGTCCAGGGCCTTTTGGGCGCGAAGCAACGCCACGCCGCCGCCGGCCACGATGCCTTCCTCGACGCCCGCGCGGGTCGCGTGCATGGCGTCTTCCACCTTGAATTTCTTGGATTTCATTTCCGTCTCGGTCGCCGCGCCCACTTCGATCACGGCCACGCCGCCGGAGAGCTTCGCCAGCCGCTCCTGCAGTTTTTCCTTGTCGTAGTCGGAGGTGGTTTCGTCGATCTGCTTCTTGATCTGCGCGATGCGGCCCTTGATGGTCTTCTCGTCGCCCTGGCCGCCGACGATCGTGGTGTTTTCCTTG